>NZ_JAYGHD010000009.1:15305-56730 GCF_034932245.1 Nostoc sp. UHCC 0251 | reverse complement strand
ACGCACCAAAGCCTTGAAAATGGTGCGTTAGGCTTCGCCATAACACACCCTACGTCTTGTTCAAAAATCAAATAGTAATCCTATAGTTAGCCTATTAAAATCAGTCTCATAACCTAAGTGGTACAGCATTGCTTATTAGTGTCAACCCAGGCAAAAATCTCATTTCCAGAATTTAAGAAATGCTGGTTTCATCGTCTCTGCCGCAAGTAGGGGAGACGGCAGCCCACTAATGAGAATTCCCAGTCTGAGACTGGGAACTTTATTAACCACCGGCAACAGCGGGGACAATACTTACTTCATCGCCATCCTTCAGGGCTGTGTTTATACCATCTAAATAGCGGATATCTTCGCTATCGACATAAAAATTTACAAACCGACGTAGCTTGCCTTCCTCATCGCACAACCGAGATTTAATACCAGGAAAGCTTTGTTCTAAGGAATCCAACAATTCAGCAATGGTACTACCGTTGGATTCTAAAGTAGCTTGATTATTAGTCAAATTCTGAAGAGTCGTAGGAACTAAAACTGTTACAGCCATAAAAGTACAAAGTGAATAGTTAGGAATACAGTTAAGAGTTAGGAGTCATGAATAAAAAACTCATAACTTCTAACTGCTAACTAAACGAGAACTTGTTGCCATTCCAAGCGATCGAGAGTACGCGATCGCTCTAGGGCACGTTCAAAACTATCTAGTTTAGCATCAATAGTCAAGGGTTCGCCAACGTAGCCTTGGATTGCTTCTTGGGTTTTCAAACCATTGCCAGTAATGTAAATCACAGTAGTTTCATCTGGATCAATTTTGCCAGCCTCTACCAGTTTTTTCAGCACGGCCACGGTTGTACCACCAGCCGTTTCTGTGAAGATGCCTTCGGTTTCTGCAAGCAGCTTGATGCCATCAATAATTTCGGCATCATTGACTGATTCAATGTTACCACCAGTCTTCTGAGCTAGCTCTACAGCATAAATACCGTCTGCTGGGTTGCCGATCGCTAGCGATTTGGCAATTGTATTCGGTTTTACGGGCTTAATAAAGTCGCGTCCTTCTTTGAAGGCTTGGGCGATAGGTGAACAACCCTCAGCTTGAGCGCCGCTGAAACGGACGCTCTTGTTTTCTACTAAACCAACTTCGATAAATTCTTGGAACCCTTTATAAATTTTGGTAAAGAGTGAACCAGATGCCAAAGGAGCAACAACATGATCGGGTAGTTCCCAGCCTAGTTGTTCAGCAACTTCAAAACCTAGCGTCTTGGAACCTTCAGAGTAATAGGGACGTAGATTAATGTTGACAAAACCCCAGCCATGTGTATTAGCAACTTCTGAACAGAGACGGTTTACTTGATCGTAGTTACCCTTAACGGCCATCAGCGTTGGGCTGTAGATCAGGCTACCGATAATTTTTCCGGCTTCTAAATCTGCGGGGATGAACACACAGCAGTCTAAACCGGCATGAGCTGCGATCGCAGCTGTAGAATTTGCCAAGTTACCAGTGCTAGCGCAAGAAACGGTAGTGAAACCCAACTCTCGCGCTCTCGATAAAGCAACAGACACTACCCGATCCTTAAAGCTAAGGGTCGGCATATTAACCGCATCATTTTTTATATAAAGCTTATTTAGACCCAGGCGACGGGCAAGACGGTGAGAACGAACCAAGGGAGTCATACCCGTTCCCACATCTATAACATTGTCAGTTGCGACAGGCAAAAAGGGACGGTAGCGCCAAATCGAATTAGGCCCGGCTTGAATTGTTTCACGAGTCACAGTCAGACGCAAGGCGCTGTAGTCATACTTGACTTCTAACGGCCCAAAACATAACTCACAAACATTACTGGCTTTGAGTTCATATTCCGCCCCACATTCTTTACACTTTAAAGCTTGAAAGTAGGCAGTGCTGGTTTGGGTATGGGTTTGGGTTTTGATTGCCTGAGTCATAAACTAGCTTTCCCTGTTTGTCTGTCTGCTGTCGCCTGATAGTAACACGAGCAAAAATACCCGTCAAACATACCCGACTAAAAATATCGGGTATTCTTGGTATGGGAAAAACTGATTTCTGTAAAATTTTTATAACCGTAATTATTATATGTAGTATTTATACTGTTGCAAAATTAGATAATAGCTTCAGGCACTCAGTCTTAACACTGAGAATTAACATGATCAAATTGCATTTTATCTATGATGAATTTGCATTTATTTAAATTACTACCCAATTGCAGTGATCTAGATCACTTAATTAACCTGCAATTTTTATATCTACAATGTCTCCACAGGGTAGTATGCATAAATAACAGCAAAAGCTCAAAAGTCTTTCCAAATAAAAGTTTTAGTGTTTTTAGCGTCTGATTAAACCACTCAAATTGCTATATGTATTGCCACAATAAAGTTGATTTTTTAGCTTTGATGCACTCATTCATCGCTGGAGAAGTTACTTATTTATACGGAAGATTTTTTTGGCTGCAAAAGTTACATTGCAACTTACCTAGATAATTTAGCAGAACACAATAGTAAGTTACCCATATTTGCGATTGCTAGCTTTGAGAATCAACGGTCAGCGTAAAACAAGTAGGCAATAAATAAATATTCTGCCTATTGCCTCACTATAGTTTTTCAGGAGTGTCAATAAGTTAACTCCTCAAATAGACATCTCCCAAGCATTAAGGTTTTGGGCAAGTCAAGTCGGTAATTCTTTAAGGAATTGCCGAACTTTATCCTGTCTCAAAACCCAAGATACAAGTTCAGCAAATAAACAAACTATTTCTATGGTAAACCGAAATAAATCTGTCAACAAGCAGCGCCAGCGTTACCAATCTCTAGTAGCAACAGCATTATTAACTGGTAGCTTTTTCCAATTTATTGCACCTGTATTAGCTGAAGGTACTACAGCAGGTACATCTATAAGTAATACAGCGACAGCAACCTACGAAGATCCCAACGCGCCAGGGAGTCCCATCAATTCCACATCTAACGCCGTCACTGTGACTGTCGCAGAGGTGGCTGGTATTACTGTTACAGGTTCTGGGATTACAGGTACTGCTAACGCTGGTAATACACTGGTTTACACTTACACCGTAACCAACGTTGGTAACGACTCTACTAAATTCCAGATTCCTAACTTAGCGACAACAACAGGGCCAGCCACAGTTTCGGGTCTATTAACTGGTAGTACGACATCTGGTAACTTGCAATACAGTACTGATGGCGGTACAACCTGGACAAATATCCCTGCTGGTGGACTAACTACAGGTGCGATCGCAGTTAATGGTACTGTGTTGGTACGTGTACCAGTTACCGTGCAAGCTGGCGCTCAAACAGGCGACATTATCACCGTCCAATTAGGACAAACTCCTGGTGATGCTCAAAACCAACCCCGGAATGCTAATGGTGGCGACGTTTACACTGTACAGATATCAGCAGGCGGGCCAGTTAATGGTGTCAGAGAAGCCAGTGCTACCCAGCAGATTCCAGTCGGAGCTACTGCTAATACAAAGGCGTTAGCAACTATCCTCAAAACTAAGACAGCCTATGATAATGCTGGCAGTTCTGATAATCTAACTGATGACTTGCTAACTTATGGTTTGAGCTTGCGGGTTGAAGGTAGCGATGTAACTAATAGTGGTGTTACCCCCGCAGCTTTGGCTGGTACAAATATCAACGTTGATAGTATAACAACCCCCCACATCTTAGTTTCTGATGCTATTCCAGCAAAGACAGTGCTTAATAGCACTCCAATTGCTCCGACGGGTTGGAAAGTAGTTTACACCACCTCCGATACTACTACTACAAGTGCTGAAGCGGCTATATGGACAACTACGCAACCAGCCTTGAATTTAATCACGCGAGTAGGTTTCATTAACGATCCTAACGTTGTCACTTCAGTTGGTACTGGGACAACTGTTAGCGGTTTTAGCATCCAAGTTAAGGCTAGTGGTATTCTTCCTGCAAATACTACCTCAGCAACCATTAGCAACATTGCTCAAGTGGCTGGTACAACTGCTGGAGACCCAACCAGCAAAGTCTATGACAACTCAGGAGACCAAAACCCAGATAACTTTGACTCTACCAATAAGACCTTTCCTACTACACCAGACCTTGGTACTACTAGTACGACGACTGACACACAGAATAATAACACTGGTACCAATAGTACTACTGGGGCTTTAAACACAACTACCCTCACAGTCCCCAATGCCACCTCTGTGTTGAATGGCCCAAATGGAGTGCCTGATGCCGTTGGGCCAACCGACAACAGTGATGATTTCACTAATAAATCAGCACTAATTCCACCCAATATTGCTCCTGGCTCAACAGTTGATCCAGCTGCGGTATCCTTTACTAACACAGTTCAGAATACTGGTATATCTCCTGCCAATATTTCTCTCGTACCTACACCACCAGCAATAAAAGGTGATTTGCCTACGAATACAGTGGTGACGGTATCCTATCAAGGTTTATCAGCTGCTTACACATACGATGGCACAAACTTTATCTTCGTGCCAGGAAGTGGTGCGGGTACTGTCGGGGGCAACCCAATTAGTGCTACTAATCCAGTGCGAATTGATGCAGTTGCAGCTAATGGTGGTAAAGCTAACTATGGTATAAGCGTTGATCTGCCTGCTGGTACGCCACTCTCAACTGATACTACTGCTCAAGGTGCAGCTGTCACAACTATTGAACGCGGCTTCCCCACACCGGTTACGGCTTTTATTGATGCAAACAATAATGGCTTACCTGATGATGCAGCTACTAACGTCAGCATTGACCGTGTATACACTGGCTTCTTGCAATTGCTGAAAGAGTCACGAGTTTTACAAGGAACTGGGCCAGCACTGCCATCGGGTAGTACTGATGGCACATTTAGTGTTACACCCAAAAAACCCGCCCCAGGCAACATTATTGAGTATCGGATTACTTACAAAAATATTTCTACTCCTCAAGTGGGAACCGGAAATGTAATTCTGAATGCTAGCAAGATTGTGATTACTGAAGATGGTACCCTGAGTACAGCCCCGAATGATGGTAAGAACAACTGGGCGAAAGACAACGATGCCAGTGGTCAAATTGATACTAGCAACATTGTTGGTTCAGCTAAAGATTCTGGGGCTTCAACTATCCAATTCTTCACTGGTGATCCAGCTAATAATCCTGGTGTCGATCAAACTGGAACCACGGTAAACAGTGATGTCACAAAGTATGTAAATACTGCTACTGGACAGATTGCACCTGGTGTTCTAAGAACATTTAGCTTCCAACGCAAGGTTAACTAAATAGTTTGATTTCACCCCTCTTTTTTTACAAAGAGGGGTGCGATCGCACATCTGTGTTTGTAGTTAACGATTTAAAACTAAAGCGCTAACTACAAACTGATTATTCCCTAGCGAAAACAGGGAAACATAAATCAACAATCGACATTGTGAAAGTTTTTTGAGGTTATTGATATGAAGCGTCTTTCTTTTGCAGGTTTAGGAGCGTTTGCACTCATTGCTACAGTCCCATTTGTCAGTCAAGTGCCGGGAATGGCTTCTCTATGGCATTCTACAACCGCCATCGCTCAAAATGTCAAACCTCAAGGGCAGTTACAGTTGCGCTTAGAGGCAGAAAAGCAAGTGGTGGCACAGGATCAACAAGGTAAGCAAAGTAAGAAATGGGAACCTTTGAAAGGTCAAGCTGTGGTGCGACCAGGAGATGTGCTTCGCTATACCTTGATTAGCGAAAATAAGAGCGATCGCCCAGTCAATAATTTGGTTCTAAATCAACCTATTCCTAAAGGAATGGTATATGTGCTGAAATCCGTTTCTGCCCCTAATAATACTAAAGCTACTTACAGCATTGATGGCGGGCGCAGCTTTGTGGAAAATCCTACTGTTAAAGTTACTCTTCCTGACGGCAAAGTAGAAACAAAGCCAGCACCAGCGAATGTTTACACCCATATCCGTTTGCAAGTTCCGTTAGTTGCAGCCAAGACAACAGTTAAGGCGACTTATCAAATCCAAGTGCGCTGATTTACTATGCCTAATTAAACCCTTTCTAAGGAGGCTAAGAGAGGAAAACAGCCGTGCTTTATAAGGAGAGTCGGAGGGATCTTCGATAGATAAACAAGTGCTTTTATTAACAAAAAAAGTGGCATTCCAGAGGAGATGTGTTCAATGAGCCGTCCTCAAAAGCAAAAGCAAATTACTTGGTGCAGTAGCTGGTATCAAAGGTTAGCAGCTACTGTTTTTCTGGGAAGTTTTTTGCAAACTACTATATCTATACCAGCGATCGCGCAACAGACCAACAATCTGGGTGCGTCTTTACCATTAATAAATCAAGCTACTTATACTTATACAGACTCTGCTAATAATCAAAAATATCAAGGAACTTCTAGCCAACTTAATGCTAGTCCTAGCCCGTTAGTCGATCCATTAGGGCGAATCTTAGGTTGCGCTGGCACTATTTTACCTGACTATACAGGTTTTTCAGTTGGCGTATACGAACCTAACTCTAACGATCCAACGGGGACAGAATTAGGCGGCTTGCTTTCTCTGACTCGAACAGAGTTACCCGATATTCCTAATAACAACGTTCCTGGCGGGAAATCGCCAAATATCGAGAATAGTAACCCCTACTTCGTTACAAATAACCCTGCGGGTGTCTACAATTTCCTCCTCGATCCGAATAAGGGTCAAATTGATCCAGGTAGAACTTATATTTTTGTAGTTAATCCACCACCAAATTCTATCTACAAACAGCGGCGGGTCAAGATTGAAATCCTTGGTAGCACTGGCACAGAAGGTAATAGTGTTGTGCGATATGTTGCTACTTCTCTGGATGGTCAGCCAATCAGTCTCACAGGCGAGACTAGGGTAGAGCAAACAGTTGTCTTAGTTCCTAATGCCGAACTAGTAGGGCTGGACTTATTAGCTTTTGAATTTACTACAAATTTATGCCAAGCCAATCAGTTACAGATTATCAAAACAGGCGATCGCGCTGCTGCTGAACCTGGAGATACGGTAATCTACCGCCTCTCGGTAAAAAATCTCGCTGATGCTGGTTTAAATAATATATTTGTCACCGACACTTTACCTTTAGGATTCCAGTTCTTGCCTAAATCTGTCCGGGGAGAGTTGGATGGTCAAGCAATTACTATCACCTCAGAACGCAATGGAAACACGGTAATATTCCGCACAGATATAACAGTTCCTACGGGAAAAACTTTGAATATTGCTTATGCGGCTCAACTAACAGCTGATGCTCTGCGTGGTAACGGTCGCAATAGTGCGATCGTTAATGCCCAACGATCTGATAACCGTTTTAGCACCAAGGATGGCCCAGCAACGCACCAGTTAAAAATTCGTCCAGGAATCGTTTCTGATTGTGGCACGATTATCGGTCGCGTGTTTATTGATAAAAACTTTGACGGTGAACAACAACCTGGTGAGCCTGGAGTTCCCAATGCAGTGATTTTTTTGGAGGACGGAAACCGCATCACCACAGATCCTAATGGCTTGTTCTCCTTAGCTAATGCCTTACCGGGAAGTCATACAGGTGTACTAGACCTTAGCAGTGTACCTGGTTACACCCTAGCTCCCAACCAAAAATTCCGTGAACGGAATAGCCAATCTCGCCTAGTGCGTTTAGAACCTGGTGGCTTGGTACGCATGAATTTCGCTGTCACCCCCGCCTTCCTGGAGCCAGTCAAAAAATGAAACCCAGACTGCACCATGCAACTATTTTCAATCTGAAGATGATGGGGGTGATGCCAGTAGCTCTCAGCCTCGTTTTGTATCCTGCCATAGTTAAGGCAGAACCTACAAATGAAAATCTTTTTTTCCCCGATTCGCCTTCACAAGCAGACAAGGGTGTCGAAGATCCTGAATTTTCAAGGGATCTAGAAAACCTCTCTTTTAAGACAGGAGAAGCTTTGAATTCTCCCTCGTCCTTACAAAAGAAGGGGGCTAAAGATTTGGTTTTTCCAAATAATGTGAAAAACCAGGATGAGGATCAAGCGGATTGGAATAAAGTTGCTGAAAAAAGCATGGATTCAAGTTCTCCCCATCTTTTGGGAAGTTCTGACAAGCAACTTCTACCTCTTGAACTTCCTTCAACTAATACTTTAATTTCAGATGTTCAGCCAAGTGAAACGGAAATACAAGTATTTCAACCAGCAACTTCTGTTGATTTGCCCAGAGGTTTACGCAAACTAGCAGGAATTAAGAATGAAGAACGCAAAGACACAAAAATAGAGCTTCAAACTTCTCCAACGGAAATACAAGCATTTCAACCAGCAACTTCTGTTGATTTGCCCAGAGGTTTACGCAAAATAGCTGGAGTAACTGAGGAAAATCAGAAAATTCCCCCCACTTCCCCCATCTCCACAGGAATAAAATTCCTGATGCCAACGGCTAACAATATTGTGGATGTTCCTGCTACCACAGTAATTGTGCAATTCCCCGTTGGAAGCACAGTAGAAATACGGGCAAATGGTGTATTAGTAGACCCTTCCTTGGTTGGACGAACAGAAAGTGATGCCAGTACTAACTTAGTAACGCAGACATGGTATGGTGTCTCGTTAAAAGAAGGTAATAATACTATCTCTGCACAAGTATTAGGAGGAACAGAACCCCCTATAACGGTGCAAGTCGCAGTCCGAGGAGCGCCACAGCAGTTAACCTTAGAAACCGTTGAGTCGCGTATCCCGGCGGATGGACGTTCTACAGCGACAATCCGGGGTCAACTGATTGATGCAAGTGGCAATCGCTCTAATCGTGATGCTGTTGTCACTTTGATACCGACTGCTGGGGAGTTTGTCGGGAAAGACTTCAAACCCGATCAACCCGGATTTCAAGTGGAGGCGAAAGCGGGTCAATTTACAGCGAGTTTGCGATCGCAACTCAAAGCCCAAACTGTCCGAATTCGCGCTATAGCTAATAATTTAGAAGCCTTTACCCAATTACAATTTGAAACCTCACTGCGTCCGAGTTTGGTAACAGGAGTAATAGATTTACGCTTGGGCGCTAGAGGTACAGATTATTACGGCAGTTTTCGTGATTTTCTCCCTCCTGACAAAAACAACAGAACGCAATTAGATTTCCATTCAGCGATATTTGCCACTGGTGCGATCGGAGAATGGTTGTTTACAGGCGCATACAATAGTTCTCGCAGTCTCAATGAAGATTGCAACTGTGATAATCGTCTGTTTAGAACTTACCAATTTAGTGAGCAAAACTATCCTGTCTACGGCGATAGTTCCAAAGTTGATGTGGTCGCCCCTTCCATTGACAGCGTATTTCTACGTTTTGAGCGTTCAACTCGTATCCCCGGCTCCGATCCTGATTATGCCATGTGGGGCGACTACAACACAGAAGAATTTGCGCGGCGATCGCAGCAATTTACTTCTATCACCCGTCAACTCCACGGTTTTAAAGCTAACTACAATTTAGGGAACCTACAAATTACAGGTTTGTATGGCAACCAGTTAGAAGGGTTTCAACGGGATACCATTGCTCCCGATGGCACTAGTGGTTATTACTTCCTCTCTCGCAGAATATTACAACCAGGTAGTGAAAATGTCTTTATTGAGTTAGAAGAACTCAATCGTCCTGGGACTGTACTAGAACGGAAACAGCTTAACCGCGGACCAGACTACGAAATTGACTACGATCGCGGTACTTTATTATTCCGCGAACCCATTCTCCGCACCGATATTGATCAAATCGGACAAGTCTTGGTACGCCGGATTGTTGTTAGCTATCAATATGACAGTGAAGACTCTGATAGCAATATCTATGCTGGTCGTTTGCAATATAACCTTTCCCGCAAACTTAACCAGGAAAGTTGGATAGGAGCAACTTACGTCCAAGAAAATCAGGGAGTGCGTGACTTTCAACTCTACGGCGCAGATGCGCTGATTTCTTTAGGTAATCAGGGTAGGTTAATTGCAGAATATGCCCATTCCACTAATGATTCTGATGTTGTGGGAAAGGTTAGCGGTGAAGCATATCGGTTGGAAGCTGAGGGAAAAATTACTAACGGGATTCAAGGTCGTGCTTATTATCGCTTTGCCGATACAGGTTTTGCTAATAATGCCACTATCAGCTTTGTTCCAGGGCAAACCCGTTATGGAGCGCAGGTTACAGCTAAACTCACCTCAAGCACTAACATTAGGGCGCAGTATGACCACGAAGACAATTTTGGGATTGCTCCCCAACCTCTAGATACCTTTGAAGAACTGTTTGCACCCCGTTATGAGTCCATACCTGGTAGCAAGGTTAATAATTCTCTGACAACGATTGCCGCCGGCATTCAACAACGTTTGGGTAAAGCTACTATTGATGTGGATTGGATTCATCGTCATCGGGAAGACCGCATCCCTGACAGCGCTTTGAGTAGTAATTCCAATCAATTGCGATCGCGTTTTTCAGTTCCCATTGCGAAAAACCTGACTTTCCAAGCCCAAAATGAACTGAGCTTATCTTCCCAAAAAGATAGTGTTTACCCAGACCGCACCATCTTCGGATTGAATTGGGCAGCAATACCTGGTGTCAATATTAGTCTGGCCCAACAGTTTTATAGTAGTGGTCAATATTCGGGTAATTCCATCACCAGCTTGAGTGTCAATGGTGAACATAAACTCGGATCAGATACTACCTTGACCGGTCGTTACTCAATTTTGGGTGGTGCTAACGAAATGACTACCCAAGGAGCGATTGGTCTAAATAACCGCTGGACTATTGCTTCGGGATTGCGGCTGAATGTTGCTTATGAACACGTATTTGGCAACTTCTTCGGACGGACAGCAGCGGGTCAACAATTTTCCCAACCCTTCGCTTTTGGTCAATCAGCATCTGCGATCGGATTTAATAGTGGCGATAGCTACAGCGTGGGGCTGGAATACTCTGATAATCCGCAGTTTCAAGCCAGCGCCCGTTATGAACATCGCTCCTCTTCTGGTGGAAGCAATACAGTAATTACCGCAGGTGCTACGGGTAAAATTTCTCCTGCTATCACAGCCTTGGTACGTTATCAACAAGCCGGTTCTTCCAATCAAAAGCTTTCAGGGCTGGGGGATACAACTAACTTAAAGCTGGGTTTAGCCTACCGCGACCCCAATAGCGACAAATTTAATGCCTTATTGCGTTATGAATATCGCAAAAATCCATCAACTATCCCTGAAACAATTTTCTTAGGTAGTGGTACAGGTTCCGAAGACCATACCTTTGCTTTAGAAGCTATTTATGCTCCTAACTGGCAATGGGAATTCTACGGTAAGTATGCCTTGCGTAACAGCACTTCTTACATAGCTACTGATTTAGCTGGTACGAATACAGTAAATCTGGGTCAATTACGCGCTACCTATCGTTTGGGATATAGCTGGGATTTGGTAGGTGAAGCTCGTGTAATTAGTCAGCCTAGCTACAGCGAAACAGGCTTTGTTCTAGAAACAGGTTATTATCTCACGCCTAACCTGCGTGTTGCTGCTGGATATGTGTTTGGTAAAGTTGATGACCGAGATTTCTCAGGAACACGTTCCGCAGGTGGCGCATATTTGGGTATCAGCGTCAAACTCAACGAATTATTTGATGGCTTTGGACAGCAAAAGATTCCGCCACGCCAGCCACAAGAATCTGCAACGCAAACTTTGGTGAGCAAACTCAAGCGTGCAACGAAGGGGATGCAAAGGCGTGAAATATAAAACGGTTATTTTTAGAGATGCGAAATTTCGCATCTCTAAAAAACGTCAATTTTTAGCCCAGGATTTCTTAATTTGGATTATCAACATTGTTGCTTTTCAAATCAAATCTTTGTTTAAGTTTTTAAAAGCGATCGCCACAATAAATCCGAATCCAGATGGTAGATTATCTAAGACTTTGGGAAAGCTAAATACTGGAGATTTATTTGAGGTAAATCAGCCCATATTGATTATGAGAGTTAGGGTAATCAGCATCTTTTAAAGGTTATTTTATGGTGATTTACTAATGAAAAACTTAAGGCAACATTTTCAGGCGTTGGGCTGGGGGCTGATGAGTGCGACATTAGTACTTCAACCAACACTAGCACAAGCTCAATTTATCCAGCGATCGTTCTTAAATTTCGGCTTTGAGTCACCTGTTTTTGGTTCTGCTGGTCAACAATGTTACGTTCAAGTGGATCAAAGTCTTATCTCTGGTTGGAGTACAACTCATGGTTCAGTAAAAGCGGGAACAGGAAACTGTACTGGTTATACATCTCCAGGCTCAGTACCACTTATTGAAATTTGGACTTCAGGATTTCTTGGTGCTAGTACAGCAACCAATGCAGGGAAACAATTTGCGGAGTTAAATGCCGAGCAAGCTTCTGAGTTATATCAGAATCTATGCCTTATTAAAGATGAGACAATTACGTTCTCTTTTTTGCATCGTGGGCGGTCAAGTTCAACTAGTGCTGATGTAGCCAATTTTTTAATTGGACTAATTACTGATCCAACACCAACTGTTTTTGGTAAATTTTCAACAACTAGCAGTGGAACAGTTACGATACAACCATTAGCACAGAATGGTGCAACTATTCCTAGTGTAACTGACAATAACGCCGGAAATGGCTGGGTGCGATACTCTGGCAGTGTGCCTTACACTGGTACTACTAGCAATCAACCTGTAGGATTTGCGGCCGTTTCCACAGCAGGTGGGGACAATACTGTAGGTAACTTCCTTGATGAGGTGCAATTTGCCGGTAAACCGGTGGTCGAGTTTACAGCAAGTTCGGGTGGTGCAGCAGAATCAGAAACTAATCCTACAACTAACCCACCTAAACTCAGAATCGTTGGTTTAGTGCCAACTGGAGGGATAAGCGTTCCTATCTCCGTGAGTGGTACAGCGACTTTGAATGCAGACTTCACTACAATATCAGGCACATCCACTTTTAATATCACTATTCCTGCGGGCAACTACGATGGTAGTGATGCTACTAGTGTCTTTACTATTCCTTTTACTGTCATTAATAACAATATTCCTCAAGGTGTGAGGACAATCTTATTCACCATAGAAGCTTCATCTAATTTTTTCGCCAGTTCAACAACGACTTGTGGTGGTTCCCCAACGATCGCTTCTAGCTATACGATCTTTGATGATGATTTCCTCAGCGGCAAGGTTTGGAATGATGCCGACAATAGCGCTAACAATACTTTTACTAATATCAATACTGGCTCGGAAACTGGAACTAATGCAGGTGGGCTATTAAATGCTATTCTAGTGGATTCTAATAATCAGGTTTTAAAAACAACACCTGTCGCAGCAGATGGTACTTACACTTTTCTCAATGTTCCCTTGAATCAAAGCAACATTAAAATTATTTTAAGTACAACTGCTGGCACAGTAGGTAATACTGCTCCTGCGCCATCGCTGCCCTCTAACTGGGTCAATACTAGCCCACTAACGACGGCTACTTTTAATACTGGTACAAACATCGCTAGTAAGGACTTTGGAATTGAGCAATTGCCCGACACTAACAATGTCACCGGATCTACAACAACAAATCCAGGGGGAACCAATACTGTACAAGTACCAACACTATCAGGCACTGACCCGGAAGATGGGAACCTTGGTTCTGGCAACAGTTTCAAGATTATTAGTCTACCAACTAATGGAACACTGTACTACAACGGTGTAGCTGTGACAGCAAATCAAATAATTACTAATTATGATCCAACCAAATTAACAGTAGATCCGAATATAGATGGCGCTATAACGATCATTTTTACTGTAGCAGCAGTAGACAAAGCAGGCAAAGAAGATCCTACACCTGCTACGGTAACTATGCCATTAACTGCGCCATTAACTGGCAAACCTCAGTTAATTTTAGTAAAACGCATTACCCGGATTAACAGCCAGAACTTAACCAATATTGTAGATGGTCGCAGCGACGTTTCTTCTAATGCTCCTAACTACGTAGCATCTCCACGTGACACTGATGATGATAGCACTAACAAATGGCCCACTAATTACTTGCGCGGTATGATTAATGCTGGGACGGTCAAGCCAGGAGATGAGTTAGAATACACTATCTATTTCCTTTCTAATGGCCAGGGTGATGTAACTAGTGTGCAAATCTGTGACTTAGTACCTACCAATACTACTTTTATTGCCACTGCTTTTAATGGTATGACTCCTAATGATGGTGGCTTACCAGGAGCAGATCAAGGTATTGCTCTTGGGCTTGGTTCTAGCACTCCTACAGCTTATCTAACCAATGCACTGGATGGCGATCGCGGGCGTTTTTATACAGCTAACGAATTAGGCATACCATCATCCTGTGGTAGTAACACTAATGGGGCTGTGGTAGTGAAGATCACGCGGAGTCCAGATTTGTCAAATCTACCTCCAGCAAATGGATCTGGGACTCCAGCTAATTCTTATGGCTTTGTTCGCTTTCGCGCCAAGGTGAAATAGGGGCAGTTCTTGCAGGGAGCAGGGGTAAATGATACGAAAAACAATTGTTTTAACGTAGCAATGCCAAGTCTCTACAAGGGTTTTGGATAAGGCAAATTAGTTGAATTTGCACTTTTCACCATACTTTATTTAAATTCAATTCAAACCCAGGTAAAACATCTTCACCAAATACAGTTGTAGGAGATTTTAATATTTCTACTTCTTTCTCTAAGCGAAAAATTTCTACTGTTTTATTCTTCGGGTCAAGTAACCAACCTAAACAAACACCATTGTTAATATACTCTTGCATCTTTTCTCTGAGTTTTTTCAGAGAATCACTACTAGAACGCAATTCGACTACAAAATCAGGTGCGAGAGGAGAAAATTCTTCTTCTTGTTGAGTCTGAGTTAAAGCCTCCCATTTTTCATTACTTACCCAAGAAGCATCGGGTGAGTAAACCGCACCATTAGGTAAAGTAAAACCACTGGAGGAATCAAATACAATACCTAGATTTGTGCGATCGTTCCAGTTCCATAGTTGAGCATTCAAACCAGAGTTTTTCTTACCTGTCGATGGATAGGTTGGAGGCATAATTATAACTTCTCCAGTTTCAGTACGTTCTAACTGCAAATTTTGATTAGCTTGACAAAGTTCATAAAATCCCTCAATACCCAGATTGGGGATATTCAAAGTGATGGCGTTCATAAGCTTTAATAGTGAGGTTTTGTGCTTATACCAATTCTAGACATAGGAGTGAAAAACAATTGTTTTGACGTAGCACTGCTACGTCAAAACAAGGGTTATGGATAACGCATATTTAATTTCACTCCTATGTCTATTTTCTCAGACAGATAAAGCTTGTCTCACTTCAACTGGTTCACCCGTCAAGCTAAAAGGGCGAACTTCGGTAATTTTTACCTTTACTAACTGCCCTTTCAATTCTTTGATGTCGCCACTGAAGAATGTCAGACGATTACCGTCAGTGCGTCCCATCACCTGGGTTTGATCTTTGGGATTTTGGTCTTCTACTAAAACTTCTTCGATGCGTCCAAAGTAACGTTGCGATCGCTCGGCTACTTTCAAGTTTCCTAAATGATTGAGCCGCTGGAGGCGATCGCTTTTAACTTCTTCGCTCAGTTGATTGTCCCATAAGGCGGCAGGTGTTCCTGGACGTGGTGAATATGCTGCTGTATTCAACATATCAAAGCCAATATCTTCTACCAGTTTTAGGGTATTTTCAAACTGTGCTTCTGTTTCTCCAGGAAAACCGACAATCGCATCAGCACTAATGGAAGCATCTGGCATATAGCGCCGAATGGTATCGATGATGCGGCGATATTTTTCATGGGTATAACCCCGCGCCATCGCCTTTAAAAGTTCATTATCCCCAGATTGAAAGGGAATATGAAAGTGTTTACAGACTTTGGGTAACTCAGCACAAGCCTTAATTAATCTCTCTGTAAAATAACGGGGATGGCTAGTAGCAAATCTTAACCTTTCAATTCCTGGTACATCATGGACGTAATAAAGTAAATCTGTGAAGTTGTGCAGGTGCCGACCTTCTGCTGTCGCTCCCGGTAAATCTCTACCGTAAGCGTCAATATTTTGACCGAGTAGAGTAATTTCCTTGTAACCTTGCCGTCCTAATTCTTCCATTTCAGCCCGGATAGCTGACGGAGTGCGAGATTGTTCAACACCCCGCACATTGGGAACTACACAATAGGTACAGCGTTCGTTACAGCCGTAAATTACATTTACCCAAGCTGTTACCTTACTATCCCGTCGCGGTTGGGTGATGTCTTCAATAATATGAACAGACTCTGTGGCGACAACTTGGTTGCCGTCAAACACCGACTCCAACAAATCTTTAAGGCGGTTGGCATGTTGTGGCCCCATTACCAAGTCTAATTCTGGAACTCGTCGCAACAACGCCTCACCTTCTTGCTGGGCAACACAACCAGCAACGATAAGGGTTAAATCAGGTTGCTCATGTTTCCGCTTCGCTTGTCTGCCAAGGTAGGAATATACTTTTTGCTCGGCATTATCCCGAATTGTACAGGTATTGTAGAGAATCACATCGGCATTATTTGGATCTTCTGACCATTCAAAGCCCATGTCTTCCAAAACGCCAGCCATGCGCTCTGAGTCAGCTTTATTCATCTGACAACCAAAAGTAGTGATGTGGTAGTGGCGTTTAGAAGTGGTCATGGGCAATTCTGCTTAATCAGCGTAATGATGTAAGGTTCATTTTTATTCTAACCCGCGTAAGGCTGTGTCTTCTCTCTACTCCCTGCCTCATAGCTATTTCACTTTAATGCTGTTCTTAGGTGTTAGTTTTTCATATTTTTGGGTATCTATCACAGAGCGATGGCTACGCCCGCCGTTCGCGGAGCGTCTCGTAGAGAAGGCATCGCAAAAATTTTCGGTTTACTAACTATAGCCCTACTGAATCAGGACTTACGCAACTGTCACAGGCGATCGCTAAATTTTGGTACATGCGTATTAGCATAACTGACGCAACTGGCACAATGCGATCGCTAAATTTTAGTACATGTGTATTAATATGGACTTACACAACTGTTACAGAGCGATCGCATTGTGCAGTACCTTTGTATTTCCTGAAGGAATTTCAGTGATCAGCTAAAGCATGAATTAGTAATACTAATCAATTGTGTAAAGTTGACTGGAAAATTTTCTGAGAGAATTAATAGAGGCAGCATCAAGAAAATTCATTTAGCCATGATATTTACTAAACTTAACTATTGCCAATACTTGTTGAGTAGTCAATGTCGCAAGGATCGGATTCAAAGAAACCATATTGCCTGCGCTATTTTAGTCTGGCTTAGGCTGAAAAATTTAGCTAGAAAATTTGCTCTTTTCGCGCCTACTTACTCTACGTCAAAATTGTATTTAAGAATAAAGTTTTATCTTAAATACAATTTTGATTAGAAAAGATGTTTACTCTACAAGCAACACCTTGCTATAAGCATCCCTTTTTGATCAAACTCATGAGCCAAAATGCTGTCCAAGTCAAGTTGGCTGCTATTTAAATTTTCGACATCATTCTCAAGAATTTTACTCTCAAAATTTTGAATCAAAAATTGCTGCTCGATACCTGTAATTGTTGTGGTGGTCGTTAAACCCGAAGCCTTAGAATTAAAAAGAGATGGAATAACTTCGCCTTGATTGGAATGAGTTGAGTAAACTTCCGCACCATTATCTTGGAGCAAGATGCCATCTGTATAAGTTAGAGATGATGGATTTAGCGTTGGTTTCTCTACAGTATTTCTAGATTCAATAGGCTCGGTCGGACTAGCATATACTGGTGGCAATAGTTTAATAATCAAGGTATTAACCAAGAAAGTAGAGGCAATGTAAGTAAACAATTTGGTTGATAACATGAATAGCATCCTCAATGAAATTATTTGGACTAAACTAGGAAACTTTGGAAGGACTGTTTTAGGTACCTTAGCTATTAGGCGAGACATTGAATGTCAACTCTCGCTTGTATACGTGTACGTGACTCTAGAGGTTTCAACATATGTTGCAGTTCTTCGTCTGAAATGTAATCTTCTTCAGGTGGGCTGAAGTACAGCAGAGCAGTTTCGTAACAAGCGATCGCTACACGGTGGCGCTCCTGGGCAGCAAGCCCTGCAACCATCTCAAGTGTTTCTTCCATATGCTCTACATCAGCGCCGACACTACTGTGTACGCGCAGACATCGAGTGGCTACAATATCCGGTGGCAGCAAAGCTTCAACTGACTGGATATGCTTTTCTTTAATGCCTGTCGCTAAACGTTCCAGCGTATAGGAATAGCCAACGCAACCGATTGGATCTTGAGCATATACACTCTGAGTTAAGTAATTCACTAAAACCACTGCACTAATGGGAATAAGTGCTTCCACTACAGCCTCAGCTTTGTATCCCATCGATTGGATATCGAGCAAAGCAAGTCGATCATGACCCGTTTCTTCTTTAGCTTTATATGCAGCCCACTGTGCTAAACTCGTCCGATCAAATGCAGCAAAGCGCTGAGAAGCTTCTTTTATCAGCAGCGGGTAGGTGTGAGTTAGATGATAAGAAGCTGCCAGTTGCCATACCCAGTGGATAGGGGTCAAGGTAGGTAATCTGCGATCAGATTTCACTGTGTGCCAGGCAGATGCGATCGCCTGATCTAAAAGTTTCTGAGTTTTGGTTATGCTGTCTGCATCCATCATCTTTGGGGAAAAGCGATCGCCACTTCCGGCAGAAGTGGGTCGCTCCTTATGAGTGCAGTTGGAAGTCTTCACTGTTTCTTTAGACACAAAACATGCTGATTCAGTATCAATTAAAAAGTCATTACGCATACTTCCTTTCCTCAGTTACGGTTGCTACAGAATATAGTTGTTGCAAAATAAGCTAAATAACTGATGAAACCCAGCTACCCCAAGCATTTTAAACAAATGAGCTTGAATGGATAAAATGTAGACAGTACAGGGGTTTGAGCTACTTTAGACATTTAACAAGCGACAATCCAAAAAATCACCAGTCAAATAAGTCGATTAAACTGTGTTAAAGCTTGTGCTAGAGGAATGCGATCGCACTCCCCAAAATACCAAACTCATATTGCACTCCCATGTCTTCCAGCATCTTGACCACTTTGAGATAGAGGCAATTCCTGACTTTCTTTGAGAGAGGCAATGTCCAATTGTGAGTTTTGCTAGACATTCACAAGAAAAGAGGGGGTCAAAAACGACTTAGATAGCCAGAAAATCCTATACCTTTAGGACTACAGGAAAAGGTTATGCAGAGGTAATGTGGACAAATCAAATATTTCGTAGCATAGCTGATTACTCATCTTATGCACCCTCGTCTATGTAATTGATTGATTGATGCTTGATGTAATCAAGTTTCCTAAGTTTACAAAACTTTTGCAACTCAAGATAAGAAACTTAAGATAAAGATAAGTTCTTTTAGCTATAAACGTTTTGGGATACTGACTTGTAAATGCAATTTACATTCGTGCTAGTGGGCAATCACTTCCGACAACTGTTAGCAAACAAGGAATTATCCTTTATTTAACTTAATTATCTAGAGAGCCAGCTATCTTACCTATGCAAATTACCTCAATACTGGGTTGATTGAGAATGCTACAAAATGCAAATTTTAGCAGAGTTAGCAAAACTGTTATCTACATTCACTAATGCCTAAAAACCGTCTCTGTCGGAACTTGGCATCAGATCCAACTAAAAAACACAAACTTTTTCCCTTAAGTTTTCTATCTTAACTGGCTAAAAACTATCTTGAAATAGAGAATTATACACAAAGCCCTTGAGAGAAATACTTGCTCTTTGAAGCTTGTAGTACAAATTTAGCCACCTTCTATGTGCCAGCGTTATGCAAGGAGGCTTTCCCTCTAATTTTGGTGGGTGCTATATACATATTCAGGATAACAATGCTCTGAATTTCTGATTTATTTTCAGTAAGAAGCATATCCCTAACAGAAGCTAAACTTGCTTTATAACAGTATATTGTATCTAACTCAATCAGAAAAAGTTAAAACTTTCTAAAAAAGAACGCCCCTGTTGATTTTTCTATGACCAGCTTTTTCAAAATGCTATAAATTACCCTTTGCTAATACCAATTGTCGTTGAGGTTGCACAGAAAACTGGCTTTTCCAAACTCTTATAAAGCAAGGATTATAAGCATTCATGATTATGTGCATACATGTAAATAATTGGTATAAGATTTTTGTAGAGGCTGAAAATGACGAAGCGAACTAAATACTACAGTGAGTTAATAGCAGATTACTCTAAGCCAGAGCTAGTTGCTAATGAACTAGCAGTAGAGCTACTTAGAGATGCAGAAATATATATCTCTCAACGTCATGATGTCTTACCGGAAGTCACTTCAGAATACAGCTTAGAGCAAGTAGAACAAGAAAATAAACATTGGTGGCCAACCCACTGTGAAGCACTACGACAAGGACGGGGAGACATTTCAGCAGGTGAGTACGCTAATAGTATTGTCTATTTATGTGCTGATGGATATTTTTATGGCAAAATTGCAGCGACAAATAAACAAGTAAATCGGTGGGCGATTCTTGCTCAACCAAGTATAACCATAGTTTGGCCAATTGTGATGTTCAACGGTGAAGTCGTTTACTGTGAATGGAATTGTTTTGATGATGAAACAAATCAAGTCATTGCTAAGGGAAACGAAACTTTACTTCGACGCGGACACCGAGGTGCATGCTACCTAAAATGTGAGCAACTTAGTTTTTATCGCGATGTTTATACCTCTGATCAATTACTGTATTGGCTCAGGCGTTGACCAAATCATTTATTAGTGAATAGTTATAAATGAATTAGTTTATTTGTTCCCACCCACTTAGTTAACTTTGAGGAGGAAAATTATGCAGCTGAGTCCGGGATACCAAGAGTCATTTTCTGGTTTAATAGAGTCGTTTGCTACTCTTTCATCATCGAAAAAATGCCGAGTAGCTATCATTGGAGGAGGAGCAAGTGGCATAACAACTGCTAAGTGTCTTAGAGAAGATGGTCATGAGCCAGTTATCTTTGAAAGCACTGATCAGATTGGTGGAGTTTGGGTTTACAGAAAAGAAGTTAGTAGTACATTCAGTACTGTTCATTTGCAGAATTCCAAGTATGTATCTGGCTTCTCTGATTATCCAATGCCTAATCACTTTAGTGAATTTCCTCACCATAGTGAGGTATTAGAATACCTGAATAACTATGTTCATCATTTTAAATTAAGAGATTGTATTCGACTGAATACGAGAGTAAACAAAGTTAAGAGAGTGGGAGATTTTTGGGAAGTTACGACTTGTTCTCCAAATGGAAAATCAAAAGAGATATTTGATGCGATCGCAATTTGTTGTGGAATTTACCATGAACCAAAAATCCCTAATTTTCCTGGGCAAGAAAAGTTTAAAGGTCAAATAATCCACTCAAAATTCTACAAAGAACCTTCAATTTTTTTAGGTAAGAAAGTGGTTGTTTTGGGGAATGGACCTAGTGGAGTAGATATTGCAGTTGTCGCATCCTATACTGCTGAGAGTGTTGTCTGGGGCTTCCGTAAAAAGCGATGGATGTTACCCAGATACGCTTCAGGACAACCAATCGATTTCAATATTAGTCGTCTTAACAAACTGATGCCCTCAAAGTTGCTATCTCTAATTCTGGGTTTAAAGCTTTACTCAGTTTACTTAGAGCATAAAAAATGCAATATGCTTCCGGCTTTTAATGTTGAGAAGTCTGTCCCAATCATGAATGATAACATTTTGAATCGTGTTCGTATTGGGGCAATAAAAACAAAGCCAGGTATATCGGGGTTTGAAGAAAATCGAGTTCTCTTCGAGGATGGAACAAGTGTTGAAGCAGATATAGTAGTTTATGCTACAGGTTTTCAGTTAAATCTTCCGTTCCTACAAGATTTTATAGACGATAAAAACCCAGAAGGTTTGAACTTTTATAAAAATGTATTTCATCCTGAACTACCTCAATTAGCCTTTATCGGATTTGTCTATGGAAATTTTATCTTTCCCTGTTCTGAACTACAAGCACGCTGGTTCTCTAAAGTCCTTTCTAAAGAAGTTTCTCTTCCTTCTGAAGAGCAAATGACAGCAGCAATTCAAGCGGAAAGTGATAAACGGGAGAAGGAATTGGTTCCAAGTGGATATCGACATTTGCGAGTTCCTGCCTTCGATTATATGGATGATATAGCCAACCAAATTAATGCTCGTCCCCAAATTTGGCGAAATTTTAAAATTGCTTGGGAACTACTTGCTGGCCCATTAGTTTCTACACAATATAGGTTGAATGGACCAAATCAATGGGAAGGATCTGTTAAATGGATTAGCAGTCTTTCTAAGCTTGCTCGTCGTTAATTGAGAGAAATAATTCAACAAGCTTCATGCAACTTTTTCAAGGGTTTATTGTACTAAAAGGTAGGTTTTACCAATGATATCTGTAGATTATCAAACCAGTCTGAACAATGGGATTATCTTGGAAAATTATCGAGCTAAAGAACTCGCTAATAGCAAGTTAAGATGGATTGCATATAGTACTTGTGATGAAGATCCCAAGTCTGAAATCCGAGCCTTAAATATTACACCAGATGATACAGTTTTGTGTGTGACTGGTAGTGGATGTCGCGTACTAAGTTTACTTGCTTGTAATCCCCAGCATTTAATCGCCGTGGATTATTCACCAGGTCAAAACTATTTACTGGAACTAAAGCTTGCTGCTATTCGTAATCTTTCTTATGACCAATTACTACAGTTTTTTGGTGTAGATAAACACCCTAATCGCTGGGAAATCTTTTGTTCACTGCAACATCAGATGTCTAGAGATACTGTTGCTTACTTTCAGGCAAATCGATGGGCAATTGATAAGGGAGTCCTGTTTACAGGACAACACGAGGCACTCTATATCAAATTAGTTGTACCACTAACACAATTGCTATTTGGGCGTCAGCTTGATCGCATTTTCCGATCTATCACCTTGGAAGAACAACGTTCCGTATACCAACAACAACTTGCAAGCTCATTCTGGCGGTGGCTGATTCGAGTGGGATTTTCCCCAGCAGTGTTTCGCTACTTGTTAAATGAACCTCGCCTATTTGCAGAGATAAATGTTGATACAAGTTCTTATGTACTTGATCGTCTAGATCATACTTTTTCTAATCATTTAGCAAAAGACAACGACTGGCTCTATTTCATGTTTTATGGCAAGTACCCCGGAAGACACTGTTTACCGCACTTTCTCCGGGAGGAAAACTACTGGGCAATCCGTCAAGCTACAACCAAGCTCAAGATTGTGACTGCAAGCTTGCCCGATTACCTCAAACAAGTGCCAGATCAGTCTATTGATAAATATTCATTGTCAGATGTTTCCAGTTACATCAGCAAAGAATATTTTGAAAATATGCTACGAGATGTTGCAAGAACAGGTAAAGATAAAGCTCAATTATGTTACCGAAATTTTCTGGCTAAGTGGTTAGCTCCTTCAGATTTGACAGATATATTGCATCGGAATGACCAGCTTTGTACTCTATTAGATTGGGATGATTTATCCTTTGCCTATACATTTGAAGTATCAACTTTAGAACGCTCAAAATCGAAAGCTAATAATTTTGCTACTGTTTAGGAAAAAATAAATAGCTTTCTGATTCAACTAATTGATGGACTATCAGCTACAAACTTTTTACATAGGAGCTAATTCGATGATTATTCTTCGTTTTATCAGTAGCTTTTTTGTAACTATTTACTACTTCTTGGGATACTGGTTTACTGCTTTAGGTAAAACAGATAAACAGCGTCGTCTATTGCGTAGTCAATGGATCTATAAATATATCCTAGTGATGGGACCCTTGTATATCAAAATGGGACAGATTCTAGCAACTCGTTCTGATTTAATTGATGACGAATTGTCTACCCAACTGCGGCAATTACAAGATGATGCACCTCCCAGCAGTGAAGAGTATATTAGGCAAACGTTGAAGCAAGAACTCAAAAGGCCAGTTGAATCTGTATTTGAAACCTTTTTCTGGAAACCAGTTGCTAGTGCCTCAATTGCTCAGGTTCATGAAGCAGTTCTCACTTCAGGGCAACGAGTAGCTGTCAAAATTGTCAAGAAAAATGTTCGTGAGCAACTAGCAGAGAATTTAAAAATTGTTCGTTTATGTTTGAAATTAGCTCACGCGCTGTTGCCATCTATCCGATATCTTAATCTTCCCATTAGGTTTGAAGAGCTATATACCTTATTACTTGTGCAAACTGACCTAAAACAAGAAGCAGAAAATCAGGAAACTGTATATGCCAATTTTAAAGGGCATACTTATGTTTACGTCCCGATGTTGATACCGGAACTATGCACAGATAATATGCTGGTCATGGAATTTATGGAGGGAATCCGTGGGAAAGATTCACATTTGGTTGACTTACCAGCTTCGCACCTTGCCCGACGCTTGCAAGAAACGATTTACACCATGCTCTACATGGATGGTTTTTGTCATGGCGACCCACATCCTGGCAACATCTTTTTCACTAAAACTGGTGAGATTATCTTGCTAGACTATGGTATTACCGTTCAATTGAGTGAGGATGAAAAGTGGGGTTTATCCTCATTCTACTATGCTTGTACTCGGAAAGAGTGGAGCATTGCTGTCAACCGCTTTACACAGTACTTTGTCACCAACAAAAGTAGAGTGCTGCAAGAGTGGGAGGCATACCAGCAAGAGATGACAGAAGTTTTGAAGCTACACTTTGATGAGCGTAATAATCGGTGGTCAACAATTAGCTATTTCCAAGATGTAAATAAGGTTCTGAGACGATACGAGGCTCAGTATACAACCAACTTTACTAAAGTTGAACTAGTATTCCTTTCCTGTGAAGGCTTTATCTCCCAGATTGACCCTGAAATTGATATTTGGGCAAATGCTCGCAAGTTTACCGATCGCTTTTCACCCTATATGAACTCTGCCGTTAAAGCAAACTTTGATCGGTATTTTGCACAAACAAGTAACGGCTCATTACAACTGCGCGATCGCGCCAAACAATCCTTAGTTGCACCAACTCACCTTGATCGCTATTTCTTTCCTAGTACTTATCCTTTATTTGTCAAGAACGCAGTTGGTAGCAAGATTGAAGATGTTGATGGTAATGTTTATATCGATCTTTCTTGTGGCTATGGTCCTCATATTCTCGGATATGCTCACCCTATTGTCACAAAGACCATCACGGAAGCTGTTCATAAGGGAGGCGTAAATGCTTTGGGGCATTTGCCTGAAGTACTTTTGGCAGAAACCCTAGTACAAGCTTTTCCCAGTGCTAATAAGGCTATATTCTCTAACTCTGGCACTGAAGCTGTTTTGCAAGCAATACGTTTGTGCAGAGCCTACCGCAAACGGGAGCGGGTCGCTAAATTTGAAGGACATTACCACGGTTTCTCTGACCAAGGTATGGTAAGTTCCTGGTTTCGTTTTACAGGTTCTAAAGAACAGCCTGAACCGATTGATGGTTCACTCGGTAGTCACCAAGGCATCGTTAAGGGAACCCTGGTTTTACAATATGGTCAAGCTCTGAGCTTAGAACGTATTTATGAAGCTAGAGATCAACTAGCGTGCGTCATTTGCGAACCCATGCCAGTGATGATGGGGGCTTATGATCAAGAATTTCTTTTGAAACTTAGGAACTTATGCACAGATTATGATATTCCGCTAGTATTCGATGAAGTTGTTTCAGGTTTTAGGGTGACGTATGGTGGCGTACAAAATCTAGCTAATGTGAGTCCTGATCTAACTTGCTTGGGCAAAATCATTGGTGGAGGATTGCCAGGAGGCAGCGTTGTTGGTAAGGAAAAATTGATTAACATTGCCAAAAGTTCGGAAGACCCGTTTCTTGACTACGAGACTAAGACGTTTGTAGGAGGAACGATGAGCGGTAATTCGCTAACCTGTAGTGCTGGTTTAGCTGTTCTAAATTATCTGCATCAACATCCAGAAATTTATACCCAACTAGAAGAAAAAACAAATTGGCTTGCTCAGGAATTTCGGGAAATTGCTCAACATCACAATGTTCCTTTCAAAATTAAAGCTAATTACTCTATCTTCGCATTCTCATTTAGCTACAAAAGTACAAAATTGTATCGTGAAAAGCTAGCAGGAAGTAATTTCAAGGCAAATTTGGCTTTAGCTTACTATATGCGTAAACATGGCGTGTATATACCAGAGTTACACACATTGATGCTCAACGCTGCTCACACACTAGAGGATTTAAGAACTGTGACTAATGCTTTTGATCAGAGCTTACGAGAAATGGTCACAGACAACTTCTTTATTTTGTAAAGACTTGGCTGTAATAGTCTATCAACACAACTTTGAGTGATTTGTAACAAGAAAATAAAGTTTTATTTTCCCTTTGCTTCCCAAGTTTGTCCATACCAATTATTTCTGGATTAGCACACCAGGACAAAGACCTCATCTCAGTTCAAAATGATAGCCTCAATTTCCTAAAGTTATGAAATACTCCAACTTGGTCAACTTATTGCGTCAAAGGGCACAACAACAACCTGACAGAGTTGCTTTTACCTTCTTATCAGACGAAGCCGCACCAATTCAATTAACCTATCACCAGTTAGACTGCCGGGCCCGTGCGATCGCTGCCTATTTGCAATTAACTAAAGCAGTTGGTGAGCGAGCTTTGCTTTTATACCCAGCAAGTTTAGAGTTTATCACCGCCTTTTACGGATGCTTGTATGCTGGTGTAATTGCTGTTCCTGCGTATGCACCACGCAACAACAAACTATCTATGGAGCGTATTCAAGCAATAATAGCAGATGCACAATCTCAACTTGTTCTTACTAACAGCCAGGCTTTATCTAGAACCCAGCAGCAACTTATAAATATTCCTAACTCGAAAGAGCTACAGTGGTTAGCTACAGACACCCTCTCAGAAGATTTTGCAGAAGTCTGGAAGCAGCCAGTAGTTTGTGAGGATACACTAGCTTATCTGCAATATACTTCTGGTTCGACTGCTACTCCTAAAGGAGTAATGATTAGTCATGGCAACGTAACTTACAACTCAGCAGATATGGCTTTGAGTTGGCAAACTACATCAGACAGCGTGCTAGTTTCATGGCTGCCTCATTACCACGATTTTGGGTTAGTGTACGGAATTATTCAACCTGTGTACCGAGGCTTTCCCTGTTTTCTGATGCTTCCTACCTCATTTATTCAAAAGCCAATTCGCTGGTTGCAAGCAATTTCCCATTATCGAGGAACTCATAGTGGAGCTCCCAATTTTGCCTATGAGCTTTGCGTTCAGAAAATTTCCCCAGAGCAGCGTGATACCCTTGATTTAAGTAGTTGGTCTATTGCTGTTAATGGTGCAGAACCAATTCACTTTGATACACTAAGGCGGTTTGCCAAGACATTCGTTCATTGTGGTTTTCGCTGGGATAGTTTGTGTCCAGGCTATGGACTTGCTGAAGCAACCTTAAAAGTGTCTGCTTCTCGCAAAGGAGAAATACCATCGTTTTACTCAGTTCAAACTGCTGCGCTAGAAAAGTATCATATCGTTGAAGAATTAACTGACTCGACTACTAAAGCTCGCAAGCTTGTCAAATGTGGTAGCGTGCAGTTAGATACGAAGGTTGTTATTGTTGATCCAACATCTCTTACTCAGTGCCCCCCGGATCGGGTTGGGGAAATTTGGGTATCAGGCTCCAGTGTTGCTCAAGGATATTGGAACCGTCCTGAAGAGACAGAAAAGACGTTCCGTGCTTACTTAGCAGATACAAAAGAAGGCCCATTTTTACGTACAGGAGACTTAGGATTTATCAAAGATGGTGAGTTGTTTGTCACTGGGCGGATCAAGGATGTGATTATCATTCGGGGACGCAATTGCTATCCACAAGATATTGAAAGAACAGCAGAGAAAAGTCATCCAGCATTGCACTCAGGTGCTGGAGCAGCGTTTACCATTGATACTGGAGTAACATCTCAGTTAATTGTTGTTCAAGAAGTAGAACGCACTCATCTGCGGAAACTGAATGTAGAAGAAGTTACTAGAGCAATCCGTCGAGATATTTCAGCAGCACACGATCTGTCTGTTGATGCAGTGTTTTTACTCAAAATGGCAAGTATTCCTAAGACATCTAGCGGTAAAATCCAACGCAGTGCTTGCCGAGCTAATCTTTTAGCTGGAACACTAGATATAGTTGGAGGATGGAGTATTGATCCTAAATTGCAAATATGGATACCGCAAGAACAGGAAAAATCGCTTTCGCGCGAATACTTGCTATCTCAGTCTGATGAACAAAGAGTATCTTCTAACGAAACCCAAAAAAATGTTCACTCTATATCAGTTAGAGAAGAACATAATCACAAAAGCCAATCCAACGGTTCTTCTAAGGTTATTCTCAGTAATTTGATAGTTGCCACAACGTCTGAACAAATTCAAAATTGGGTTAAAGATTGGATTGTTAAGCGCTTGAAAATTTCCCCACAGAGTATTGATGTTCACCGACCTTTCACTGAATATGGCTTGGATTCTATGATGTCTGTGGAGTTAGTTCAAGATTTGCAAGATTGGCTAGGTAGTTCGTTGGAACTAGAAGCAACTTCAGTTTGGAACTTCCCCAACATTAAGTCCTTAGTAAGTCATATCAGCCAAAAATTAGGAACTATAAAGTCATTACTTAAGGAAAATTTGAGTTCATCAGATAGTTTTACTCAGCCAAAAGTCTTATCAAGTTTGAACAGTTCTGTTAATTCTCAAATTTACGCTGACATTGAGAAAGAAATTGCCGCATTAGAAGAAATGTTGCTGAGAAGGAAATAAAATGAGTCAAATCGCTGAAAACAACAATGGTGAACTGTCCCTATCACGGCTACTTCTCGCCCTCAAGCAGGCTAGAACAAGTCTTGAAATCATTGAGAATCAAAACAAAGAACCAATTGCTGTCGTTGGAGTAGGATGTCGTTTTCCTGGAGGTGTAAAGAACCCGGAAGATTTTTGGCATTTACTGTGTCACGGTGTGAACACCATCACAGAAGTTCCTGCTGATCGTTGGCATATAGATGCTTTTTACGACAAAGATCCCAACATACCCGGCAAAATGTATACCCGTTATGGTGGATTTCTCAACGAGGTAGACAAATTTGACCCGCAATTCTTTGGCATTTCGCCACGTGAAGCAATCAGTATCGATCCACAGCAACGAGTACTGCTGGAAGTTAGTTGGGAAGCATTAGAAAATGCTGGTCAAGCACCTGACGGAATTAGGGGAAGCAAGACAGGTGTATTTTTTGGTATCAGTTCTGATGATTACTCACGGTTGAGCGTCAATTCTGGCGACCTGACTCAAATTGATGCTTATAGTAGCTTAGGAAATGCCCGTAGTATTAGTGTGGGGCGTTTGTCATATTTATTGGGACTGCACGGGCCGAGTATACAAGTAGATACGGCTTGCTCTTCTTCACTGCTAGCAATTCACTTGGCTTGCCAGAGCTTACGTAACCAAGAGTGTAACATGGCGTTAGCAGGTGGTGTAAATCTCATGCTCACACCAGAGATGACAATTAGCTTGTGCAAGCTCAATGCCTTATCTACTGGCGATCGCTGTAAGACATTTGATGCTACTGCTGATGGTTATGTGCGGGGGGAAGGATGTGGAATAATTGTACTCAAACGTTTATCTGATGCGATCGCTAATAACGATACAATTCTCAGTCTTATTCGCAGTTCAGCGACCAACCATGATGGTAATAGCAATGGGCTGACAGCTCCCAATGGTTCAGCTCAAGAAGCTCTAATTCGGCAGGCATTAGAAAATGCCAATGTCCAACCATCACAAGTTCAGTACGTCGAGGCTCATGGGACAGGAACGCCTTTAGGCGATCCAATTGAAGTGCTAGCTTTAGCAAAGATTTTCAGCCAGGGACGAGCACCTTCTGAGCCTCTTTTGATCGGTTCAGTGAAGACTAACATTGGCCATCTAGAAGCTGCTGCTGGAGTTGCAGGTCTGATCAAAGTAGTGTTGGCTCTCCAAAATCGACAATTGCCACCCCATCTCCATTTACAGACTCCCAACCCGTATATTCCTTGGGAGAAATTGTCAATTTCTGTACCTACTCAATTAACCCACTGGCCAACTCCATCAGCTAGTATTGCGGATGAGCAACCAGGAAAGCGGCTGGCAGGTGTCAGTGCATTTGGGTTGAGTGGTACTAATGTGCATATTCTTTTGGAGGAAGCTCCAGAGGCAGTACAAGCCCAGGAAAATCTAAAGGTTGAGCGTCCATTACATCTGCTGACTTTATCAGCTAAAAGCGATCTTGCACTACAACAACTAGTGGGCGAATATGAACAGTTGATCGCTAACTACAGTTCAATCTCCATCGCTGATCTTAGCTTCACTGCTAATACAGGACGAGTCCACTTCCAGCATCGCCTGGCGATCGTTGCTCAGACTACTGATCAGTTATCCGAGCAAATGCAAGCTTTCCAGTCTGGTCGGAAGCTTGCTGGATTGCTCAATGGTCGAACTTCACAGGAAAGTCCAAAAGTTGCATTCCTATTTACAGGACAAGGGTCACAGTATGTTGGCATGGGACGACAACTTTACGAAACCCAAGCGACTTTTCGCCAAGAGATAAACCGTTGTCAGGAAATTTTACTTCCTTACATGGACAAGCCCTTACTTGAAATCCTTTACCCAAAGACAGAAGAATCTTCTCTTTTAAATGAAACTGTTTATACTCAACCCGCTCTATTTGCATTAGAGTATGCTTTGGCTAAACTGTGGCAGTCTTGGGGGGTAGAACCAGCAGCTGTAATGGGACATAGTGTAGGGGAGTACGTTGCTGCTTGTCTTGCAGGGGTATTTAGTTTAGAAGATGGTCTAAAACTAATTGCTAAACGGGGAGAGTTATTGCAATCTCTACCTACAGATGGCGAGATGGTCGTAGTCTTTTCTAATGCATCGCAAGTAACTACTGCCATTCAACCTTATGCTCAGGAAGTTAGTATAGCTGCCCTAAATGGCCCAGAGAATGTTGTCATTTCTGGTAGGCGTAAAGCCCTAAATCAAATCATCTCCTCTTTAACGGCACAAGGAATCAAGACAGTCCGTTTGTCTGTATCCCATGCATTCCATTCACCCTTGGTTGAGCCACTACAAGCTAAGTTTGAAACCGTCGCGGCAGAAGTTACCTATTCGACCCCTAAACTTTGCCTCATTTCCAATGTTTCTGGTGAAATAGCAACGACAGAGATTGCAACCCCTGAGTATTGGTGGGAACATATGCGACAGCCAGTCAAGTTTGCTGCTGGTATGGAGACACTTCATAACTTGGGCTATCAAATATTGCTTGAAATCGGTCCAAAGTCATCTTTATTAAATATGGGCCGTCGTTGTTTCCCAACAGAAGAAAAACTATGGTTGCCTAGCTTGGCTCCTGAACAGCCGGACTGGCAACAGATGCTTGTGAGCTTAAGTTCATTGTATGTGCAAGGGGTAGCAGTGAACTGGTTCGGCTTTGACAAAGGCTATCCACGCCGCAGAATGCAAATACCTACTTATCCCTGGCAGCGATCGCGTTACTGGTTAGATAAGCGAAAGGCAAATTCATCAGTGCTACCAGCAGATGCCCTACAGCTTTGGCTAACAGCTAAGTCAGCTGGATTTGAGCAATCGCAGCAAGCTCCTTTAGATTTGGCTATTCATACTTATCCAGCAAAACATCGGCTCCTCGAAAGCTTAACTAATGCATATATTATCGAAACCCTATCTAAGTTTGGCGTTTACACCCAAGCTGATGAGCGTTACTCTGTAGATAGCTTACTAACTCAACTCAACATTTCACCAAATTACCGTCAACTGTTACTGCATTGGCTCAAGCGACTAACACAGCTTGGTCTACTCCAACAGGAGCAGGAAGAAACCTTTGTAAGTAAGTGCTCGTTGCCCAATTGCGAAATAGATGTCCTGCTGCAAGAAATGAGCGAAGTCTTTGCAGATGTACCATTACTGCTGAATTACTTCCAAAATTGTGGTAGCCAGCTAACAAAAATTCTCACAGGGCAAAAGACGGCCCTTGAGACACTATTTCCTGGTGGATCTTTAGATACTGCTGAATACCTTTACCAAAAATGGGCGGTAGCTCGTTACTTTAATGGCATTGCTAGCCGCATTCTCGAATCGATTGTGCGTGTACTGCCCTCAGACAAGCCATTGCGAATCTTAGAAATTGGGGCTGGAACTGGAGGAACAACCGTATCCTTGCTGCCACTCCTTCCACCTGAACGAACCCGCTATTACTTCACTGACCTATCAGACTTCTTCTTTGTTCGTGCTAGGGAGAAATTTAAGGCTTATCCCTTCGTTCACTATGGAGTACTCAATATTGAAGAGTCCCCTGAAGCAGCAGCTTATTCCCTTCATAGCTTTGATGTTGTAGTAGCAACCAATGTGCTGCATGCCACACACAATTTAGACGAAACCTTAGAGCACGTTTATTCTCTTCTCGCTCCTGGGGGAATACTACTACTTAACGAAGTTACAAATCATGTCCCTTGGTTTGACATTTCCACGAGATTGATAGAAGGTTGGCAGAGGTTTGATGATTCTTGGCGGCAGGATAATCCACTTCTATCTAGAGAGCGTTGGCAAGAAGCTTTACAAAAGCATGGATTTGAACACACGGCAGCTTTCCCACAAGCAGGAGCAACTACAGAGGAATTAGGACAACATATCATCATTGCTCAAACTCCAGGAAATTTAGTTGACTCAGCCATTGGTATATCTACCACCATCGAGGAATCTAATTTAACAACAGTTTCCAGCCCTGAAAGTCCTACCTTATCTGTTGCTCTGCAACCCACTTTAAGCCGCGCTTCTCTAATTGCAGCAGATTCCCAACTTTGGCAACAGCAAGTTAGCGCTTATCTATGCCAACAAATTGGTAAGGCGCTAAGTATACCATCAGCAGAGTTAGCACAGGAGCAATTACTGAATGAAATAGGATTTGACTCTTTAGTGGCGGTGGAGCTGAGATACCGTGTTGAGGCTGATCTTGCTGTGTCCTTGCCAACATCCGGCTTTCTCCAAAATTTTTCTATCACTACACTCAGCAAGTATGTGTTGGAACAACTGACTAGTGATCTAAGCATTCCATCTGGTAGTGCAACTACCAACTCACTATCTCCATCATGGAAGCACAGTTTGATTCATATCCAGACTAATGGATCTAAGCCCCCTTTAGTGTGTATTCATCCAGGTGGTTTAGATGTTTCTTGTTATCACAATCTAGCTCGTCATCTTGATCATGAGCAGCCGCTTTACGCCTTGCAACCTTTAGAGCTTGATCATTATTACCATAATAATGGTCACCAAACTCCTGTACCTGCTTATTCAATTGAGGAAATGGCTGCTCGATGCCTTGAGGTGATAAAGAAACTTCAGCCTGAAGGCCCTTATTATTTGGGGGGTTGGTCTTTAGGTGGTTGTGTTGCTTTCGAGATTGCTCAACAGATACGTCAGCAAGGACATCAGGTTGCTTTACTCGCTCTACTTGATGTATCAAATTCTCCCCCTAACAATGAGAATTCTATACTATTACCTTGGTTTGCCAGTTATCTCGGTGCTCGACGCAATACAGAATTCTCATTCAACTATGAGACTTCGCACAATCTCAACCTTGACCAGCAATTAAGCAACCTTCTTCACCAAGCAATTAAAGCTGATGTTCTCGCTTCAGAGACTCAGTTAGCAGACATTCATCATCTTTTCTCTGCTTATAAAACAGGGGTTCAAACTTCGCTACAACAGGTTCAGCAATACGATCTTCAGACTTACTCTGATTGTGTGACTTTGTTTCAAGCAAGTAAAACCTTAAACCAATTTAACGTTATGAACGATCAACCTCAGCAGCTTTGGAATCGATTGAGTCAGGTATCAATTCACAATCTCAAAACCTATGTGGTTCCTGGTGATCACTACACGATGTGGCTTGAACCTTACGTTCAAACCCTAGCCCAATCATTGCAAAATAGCCTGAAGCAAGCTGAACAGTTTGCAAAACAAACAATCTCAGTTTTGGTGTAGTGTCATGATTAATACAAAAGTTAAAAACCAATTAGTAGGGACTTGGCGGTTATTATCTTACGAAATTCAAGATACAGAGGGTCAAGTGAGTTATCCTTATGGTCAAGATGCAATTGGCTATCTTGTTTACACTCACGATGGATTTATGTCCGCTACACTGACGAATAAACAACGCCCCCGGTTTATTTCGGAAGATCCTATAGGAGGTAGTTTAGAGGAGAAAGCACAGGCCACTCAGACTTACCTCGCCTACTGCGGCAGATATGAAATTCAAGATAATCAGGTAGTTCACCACATTGAAGCCAGCTTATTCCCCAATTGGATTGGTGTAGATCAGCAACGTTTTTTTGAGTTTGAAAAAGATAGGCTTTTATTGAAGACACCTCCTTTGCTGGTTGGAGGTAAGAGACGAGTAGCTTACTTGATTTGGGAGCGTTATTTAATAGTTTGAGTTCATCCAAGTTAAGTACTTGAGCGGAATTAATTACACAAAAGCAAAGGGGAAGAGGAAGTAATTGTTTGTTGCAATCTAAGAGCTACTATTTCCTTGTCTGTAGCAATACCTTCCCCTTCTAACTTCCTCTGGGTTAAAATTAGGAGCTTTATGCACTTTCTCGAACAAGAACGTTTAACTTTAGCACAGTTTTTACCAACGCTTGATGCTCAACTTGAGCATATTCCCCTACTCAAAATGGAGTCTCAGGGAAATCCTGCAATCCCCCTATTCCGCGAACTTGGAGGACCAGGTTTAATCATTCCTAGCTATTGCAATGGACTTGGAGCAACACTTCTTCAGACAGTTCGCATCCAACGGGCGATCGCCAGTCGTTCCCCATCCTTGGCAGTGGCCACAACAATGCACCATTGCACTGTAGCAGGTTTGTTAGAATCGATAATCGATTCGTCAGTTGTAGATTTACTTAAGCAGATTACTCAAAAAAATCTCTATTTGTCCTCAGGCTTTGCTGAAGGAAGAACAGGAGTAAGCTTTTTAAGTTCAAATATCAATGTGAAACGAACTTCGGATGGTTTAGTCTTAAACGGCAGCAAAAAACCTTGCAGCTTGGCTAAGTCAATGGATTTTTTAACAGCAAGTGTTTTGATTCCATCTACTACAGGAAAAGCTCAAGAGTTTGCACTAGTAATCATTCCATCTGGTACACCAGGATTAGAATGCCGTCCCTTTTGGAATACTTGGGTACTTGGAGGCGCAGAAAGTGACGAACTTGCTTTATGCGATGTAATAATTCCAGAGGAATTGATTTTCAATTTGGGAGAGGTAGATGCTCTGGGAGACTTGCTCACCAAAGGATTGCTTTGGTTCCAGTTATTAATTTCTGCTTCTTATCTGGGAATTGTTAGTGCCCTTGTAGAACGTACACTCTTGAAAGAAAGGGGTTCGCCTACTGAACGAATGCTACTAGTAAGTGAAGTTGAGGGAGCGATGGCTGCTTTAGAAAGTGCTGCTTACTCTGTAATGCAAGGTAATATTAGCGACGCTACCTTTACACGCATATTATTTACCCGTTATGCTGTACAACATACTATTGAGCGCGTAACTATGGGTGCCGCAGAATTACTGGGCGGTATGGCTTTTATCAGTTCCAGTGAAGTGGCTTATCTGCTGGCCGCTTCTCGTGCCCTTGCTTTCCACCCACCCTCACAGTCTAGCATTGCACCAGCTTTAGATAAATACTTAACAGGTAAGCCCCTAGTATTGCCATAAGCTAGTGTGCAAAGTCTTTTACAAGACTATGTTAAAAAATCGAACTTACCTCCAGGTTGGTTATGACGAAGAATTCTATTCTCAACTCTTGTTGTAGCACTTCTGCTAATCTTCGAGAATCATTAAGCTGGACAATTGCTAACATTCACGCCAAAGATTGGGCAACAGGTACAGGAGGTAATTTTAGTGCTGTGTTGAATCGAGATCCTTTGACTCTTTTGATGGCTCCAAGTGGTGTCGATAAAGGATTAATACAACCTGCTGACTTGATTGAGGTAGATGCCAAAGGCAAAGTAATTCAAGGTAACGGACGAGCCTCGGCAGAAACATATCTACACTTGGCAATCATAGAAAAAATGGGTGCAGGGGCTGTTTTACACACCCATTCTATTTTTAGCACTCTGTTATCCGAGCATTTCTGTCCCCAAGGCAAACTGACAATCTCAGGTTACGAAATGCTTAAAGGATTGGAAGGTATCATAACTCACGAAGAGATCATCAATATTCCTATCCTACCTAATTCTCAGAATATGCACCAATTGCAGCACGACATTCGCTCTCTGTTGCATGATAAACCATGCTTCTATGGGCTATGTCTGAGTGGACATGGCCTATACACTTGGGGAGATACTTTATTTCAGGCAAGACGACACTTGGAGATTCTAGAGTTTTTATTTGAGCTAACGTATCGTAAACTCACGTTAGCTATTGGTTAACAACGTTAACAACGCTTTTACATATATCGAATTGTAAGATGGCTATGGTTACTCTCAATATCGCTGAAAAAAAACGAAAGTTGACTGATTTATCTGAAATTAGGGTTTATCTTCAAAATATTGGGATTGCTTATGAGCAATGGCAGCCTTCTTATCCTCTAACAGGAAATTCAACCGCAGATGAGATTCTGAAAGCCTACGCATCTGATTTGGAGATACTCAAACAAGCTGGTGGATATATAAAAGCTGATGTGATTGATATCAATCCTGATACCCCAAATCTAGAAGCAATGCTCGCAAAATTCCATCAGGAACATTGGCATGATGAAGATGAAATTCGTTTTATCATTGAGGGACATGGATTATTTCACATTAATCCTCAAACTTCTCCAGTTGTTGCCATTGAAGTTTCAGCAGGTGATTTATTAGTAGTCCCTAAAGGAACGTTGCATTGGTTTGATCTTTGTAGCGATCGCCGGATTCGCGCTATTCGCTTATTTCAAGATATCTCTGGCTGGACTCCCCACTATACACACAGCAATGAAGAAAATAAATACATTCCTCTCTGTTTTAGTTCTCAATTTTTGAAAAATTAGGTAGTTATAGCAATCCTAAACCCTTCGTGAGAGATAAAAAGGCAGAAAAGCTTATAAATACGTACTTTTAATCTCCATATTCTCTCATGATTGAATTCGGATTGCTATAACAACTCGGAGGATAGGATCGAGGCGTTGGCAGCAAGTTAAAGCTGAATGCCATCTGTCAATTAACTCTCATTGATAAGTAATTTAAAGTTCATGATAATGCCCAAAAAAAATGTTGCCAATTTAACAATTCAGTTTTCACTGGAAGAGAAAATAATTTTGGAGGAATACTGTGAAAAAACGCAGCGAACAAAGAGTGATGTAATTCGAGAGATGGTACGTTCACTTAAAAAATATTTAGATAGTAGTTCTAGTGGCAATGGTTGAAAAATAAAATACCCAGACGCAACTTTATCAGAATTGAGGTGTTGTGCAGGGCGAACGCATCTAATTATAGTACATAAATACTACAAAAGTAATAAAGTTAGCGATCGCGGGTAAGATCTGAGCAATGCATTCAAGCTTTGATGGTAAAGTCATTGTAAAAGTAGAACAAAGCCCCAGTTTGCGTGAAACTTAAGCCTAAAATCACAATTACTGACCACTTTGCACAGATGACCGATCCACCCATAGATCGCACTCTTCGACACAAGTTAATTGATATTGTGACTATCGCTATTTGTGCAGTAATTTGTGGAGCGGATAGTTGGGTAGCATATTTAGCTCATTAATAAAATTAATGTTCTGAACAAGTCATGGCATTTTTAACTTTATTTTCAGACAAGCATAAGTTACAAAGATGTATTGAGCTTGTAAGAATAAAATCGTCTTATTAAAATTTTCCACCAAACCACTCTTGTATTTATTTATGTGTTGACGATTCTTGCTGCTTGTTGATTCCATCATAATGATTCCGAGAAAGCTTCTAGACATATTCACAATAGAAGCTTATTTTTATTTCTATAAAGTATAAAAAAGCTATTAAATGTCTAACTGAAGTGGTAATATTTCCTCAAATCTGTTTCTGTACATTGTAGCTTTATATAAAAAAAGGGAAAGTAATACGATTGCTCAAACCATTTTCTGTAGCAGCTAAAGAGGTGAAAAAATGTTGTAAATTAGAGTTTTTTGCTTGTCTCACTATGGTGGTAGCAAAATGATTTAAAAAATAGTGAGCTTTTTCATAAAAATGGGGAGAATATGGTGTGTAAGCTTCTGGTATTTAAAACTAGTTCTAAAATTTACCAGAATTTTAGGAGTGTTACTTGCTTGTAACCAAGGTAGTGCCTTGGCTGATGTCTTAGCTATTAATAGCCAGAGACAGTCTGTTAAAGAATTTGAAAACTTAACTTTATCAAGAACTCGTCTGTTAACGAGCGAGGATCAATTTCGTCAGATCCCTGTACTCACAACAGGCTTATCAAAGTTGAATCAACTAAGATTAGACCCAATTTTGTCTCAGGTTCTCGACTCAGAACCAAAACAGCCAATCCCAATCCCACAGCCACAACCAGAACCTGCCCTCGAACTTCCTCCTAAAACATTTCCCTCCTCTGAAGAAGGCTTAGACCTTCCTGAAAGTATCATCGTTAGGAAATTCGAGTTTGATGGGAACACGGCATTTAGCGACGAAAAGTTAACTAAAATTACTGCCCAATTCACCAAGCGATCGCTAACCTTTGTAGAATTACTACAAGTTGAGGCTACTATCACCAAACTCTATACCGATGCGGGGTATATCAATTGTGGTGCTGTGATTCCGGCTGGTCAAACCTTATCTCAACATGAATCTGTCGTCAAAATCCAGATTATTGAAGGAGGACTAGAAGAAATTGCGGTAACGGGTACACGACGGTTGAACTCGAACTACATCCGCAGCAGATTAGCCATTGCCACCGCTAGACCCCTAAATCAAAAGCGCTTGCTGTCAGCTTTGCAACTATTGCAACTTGACCCCCTAATTCAGAATATATCAGCCGAATTGTCTGCTGGGTCGCGTCCCGAATTAAGTTTACTAACAGTCAAGGTAATAGAAGCTGACTCCTTTAATACAGAATTTTTTATAGATAATAGTCGTGCCCCTAGTGTTGGTAGCTTACGACGCGGTGTCCGCATTAACGAAGGAAATTTATTCGGTTTTGGGGATGGCTTGAATCTGGAATATATCAATACTGATGGTAGCAACGCCTTTGACTTACGCTACAACATACCTGTTAATCCTCGTAATGGCACAATTACCCTCAGAGGTGGTTTGACGAGTACTGAAATTGTCGAACCACCCTTTGACCGCCTAGATATCATTGGTAATTCCAATTACTTCGAGTTAGGCTTCCGCCAGCCTTTAATCTTATCTCCCAACAGAGAATTTGCTGTGGGTCTATCTGCGTTACGACAAGAAAGCAAATCTGAAGTGCTAGGTTTTCCCCTGGTGTCCGTCGGTGCTAATGAACGGGGAGAAACCCGCATCTTTGCGTTACAATTCTTCCAAGAATATCAGCAGCGTAATTCTCAACAAGCCTTGGCTCTGCGCTCTCAATTTAACCTTGGTTTAGATATCTTCAATGCTACCGTCAACAATGAGCCTCCTGATAGTCGGTTTTTTTCTTGGCGGGGACAAGGACAATACGTGCGACTTTTAGCACCGCAAACTTTACTAGTGATCCGTTCTGACCTGCAATTCTCAACCCGTGCCCTTCTGCCTTTAGAGCAATTTGGGCTGGGCGGTCTGCGTAGTGTTCGAGGTTATCGACAAGATATTCTCTTGACAGATAACGGCTTTTTAGGATCAGCAGAAGTGCAATTACCAATACTGCGGGTAGAAAACGTCAAAGGAGTTTTACAAGTAGTACCGTTTATTGATTTTGGTGTGGGTTGGAATAGTTCCGGGAATACAACAAACCCAAATCCTAATACTTTGCTGGGGTTTGGATTGGGTTTACAGTGGCAAATGGGCGATCGCTTTAATGCTCGCCTTGATTATGGTATTCCATTAACAGATATTCAAGACAGAGGCAGTAGTTTACAGGAAGACGGTATTTATTTCTCAATAGTTGCGAATCCTTTCTAAAAATTTTTGTCAAAAAATCTCTGATTAACAAAGGTCTAAAAATCAAAAGTTATGCAACACTCCAAGCGATCGCTCCTATCCAATACTTTACCTCTATCTATAGGGGTGAATTTTGCATTGGCTTTGTTCTCTTGTATTGTTCCCTGTCCAGCCAAAGCACAAATTACACCTGATGCGACTCTAGGCGATAAAAGTTCAGTTGTAGTAAACACTCTAAACAGCAGTGAAATTAATGGAGGAGCAATTCAAGGAAGTAACCTATTCCACAGCTTCAAGGAATTTAATGTTGGTGAAGCAGCAAGAGCGTATTTTAGCAATCCTAGCGGAATTAGCAATATTTTGACCCGGGTGACAGGAAATAATGCCTCGAATATTCTGGGAACTCTGGGGGTTTCGGGTCAAGCGAACCTGTTCTTGATTAATCCTAAAGGAATTGTCTTTGGCCCCAATGCCACTTTGGATCTAAGAGGTTCATTTGTAGCTTCTAGTGCAGATAGCCTAGTATTTGATAATGGGTTGGAGTTTAGCGCCACAAACCCACTTTCCCCGCCACTGCTAACAGTGAATATTCCTGTAGGATTGCGCTTGAGAGAAAATTCAGCAAACATTGTCAATCAATCATCTGCTGTTCTTGACTTACCGTCGGGGAACACTTTAGGACTAGTCGGTGGAAATGTCATCCTTGATGGTGGGAGCTTGAGGGTAGCAGGGGGTCGCATTGAGTTAGGAGGATTGACTGGTGCGGGAATAGTCGGTTTCAATGTCCAAGAGTCTCAAGGAATAGCAAGAGTAGCTTCTCTAAGTTTTCCCAATGGTATTGAACGAGCTGATGTATCCCTCTCTAATGAAGCAGTGGTGAATGTTGCGGCTGGGGGTGGCGGTAGTATTGCGATTAACGGTCGCAACGTAAATATTGTAGGAGGAAGTAAATTATTAGCTGGAATAGACCAAAATTCGGGTTCACCTGGAACTCAGGCGGGAAATATTGAAATTAATGCTACTGATCAGGTAGTTTTTAGCGGAGTATCTTCTAATAACGCCATCAGTGGAGTATTCAATCAAGTAGAAACTGGCGCACAAGGCAACTCTGGTGACATCAACATTAAGGCTGCCTCTCTTGAGGTGAGAGAAGGTGCTCAACTTAGTGCCAGTACTTCTGGAAATGGCAATGCAGGTAAGATTTTAATTAATGCTGAAAAACAGGTGCTATTTGATGGAGGAAGTGACACCGGAAATTTCAGCTATGCCTTTAGTCAAGTGGAAAAGGGAGCTGAAGGCAACTCTGGTGGAATTGAAATCAAGGCAGGTAATTTAACAGTTAGCAATGGCGCTCAACTTAGTGCT
>NZ_JAYGHD010000009.1:0-15205 GCF_034932245.1 Nostoc sp. UHCC 0251 | reverse complement strand
TCAACTTAGTGCTAGTACTTCTGGAAAGGGAGATGCAGGTAAGATTTTAATTAATTCTGAAAAACAGGTGCTATTTGATGGAGAAAGTGACACCGGAAATTTCAGCTATGCCTTTAGTCAAGTTGAAAAGGGCGCCGAAGGCAACTCTGGTGGAATTGAAATCAAGGCAGATAGTCTCACAATTACCAATGGTGCTCAACTTAGTGCTACTACCAAAAGTTCAGGAAATGCAGGCACGATCAGCATTACTGCCAGTGAGAAGGTAATCTTTGATGGCGAATCGAGCAAAGGCGATCGCACCGGAGTATTGAGCCAAGTTCTTGAACAAGCAATTGGTCAATCTGGCGGAATCGTGATTGGCACCCCGATTTTAGAGGTGATGAATGGTGCTTTTTTGGATACCAGCACTGACGGCAAAGGAAATGCAGGCGCAATCAGCATTAATGCCACTGACAAGGTACTCTTTGATGGAGAGACTGAAAACGGCGATTTTACTTATGCAGTAAGTATAGTTGTTAACAAAGCAATTGGTCAATCTGGCGGGATCGTGATTGAAACCCCGATTTTAAAGGTGACGAATGGCGCTGTTCTGAATGCCAGCACTGGAGGCAAAGGAAATGCAGGCGAGATCAGTATTAATGCCACTGATAAGGTAATCTTTGATGGCGAATCAAAGAAAAGGGGCGATCGCAGTGCTGCCACTAGCCAAGTTGCAGATACTGCTACGGGCAAATCAGAAGGAATTAAAATTAATACTCCTATCCTGAAAATTACCAATGGTGCAAAACTAGATACCACTACTTCAGGGAAAGGCAATTCCGGCTTGATCCAAGTCACAGCTACTGATAGTGTAGTTGTTAACGGTACTTCCACTATTAATAGTGAAGTTAAGGCTGGCGCAACCGGAGCCTCCGAAGGGATTACAATCAAGGCTCCTCGCTTGCAAATAAGTAATGCGGCTATTGTCAGCGCCGATAGTAATGGAAATGGCAATGCTGGTAATATTGATGTCACATCTGACACTATTGAACTCTCCAGCGCCGGACAAATCCGCACTAACACTTCAGCTAGTTCAAAAGCAGGCAATATCACCCTGAATGTACCAAACAGCCTTACTCTGTCTGACTTTGGAACCGCAATCTTAGCTGAGACTGAAAACACTTCTACCAGTGATGGCGGTAATATCTCCGTGATTGGCTCCCCTAAAAATGTCCTGATTCAAAATGGTGCCCAACTTTCTGTGAATAGCAAAGGAAGCGGCACAGGAGGCAATATATTTGTGCAAGCCAATTCTCTGGCTTTGGATCAGGGAACTATCTCAGCCGAAACCGACAAAGAAACAGGCGGCAATATCAGCCTAGAGGTAGCAGATTTATTACTGATGGAAGACGACAGCAAAATTACTACCAATGCAGGTATTGAAAGCCAACCAGGGGCAATTGGTACTGGCGGTAACATTGACATTAACACCCAATTTTTAGTTGCACCACCCTCAAAACCAAAGGGTAGTGATATAACCGCCAATGCAACTTATGGTGACGGTGGTCGTGTTGACATCACAGCCACTGGTATCTTTGGGATTGAATTTCGGGGCAAACCCAGAGATTTCTTAAATGACATCACCGCTAGTTCAGAGTTTGGTGGCAATCCGGGAGTGGTGAACATCAATCAAGTGATTGATCCCAGCCAAAATTTAGTGGAATTACCTGCAAATGTTGTTGATCCCAATGATCAAATCGCCCAAAATCCTTGTAGAAAAGGTGTTGCGAGTGAATTCACGATCACAGGACGTGGTGGACTGCCTCCTAGCCCCAACGAAGACTTAAGCCAAGAAGCTACTCAGGTTGCTTTAGTTGAACCAGTCTCAATCGTCAGTAATGTAAAACCACCCCAGAAAACCTCCTCCAGCGAGAATTCAAAATCCCAAATTCCCAGCCCGATTGTGCCAGTTCAAGGATGGGTATTCAACAATAAAGGTGAAGTAGTTCTCACCGCTTACAATCCCAACGTCATTGGAACCCATCGTCTACCTAAAAATTTAAGCAGTTGTCCTGCACGATAAGACGAAGGAAAAAAGGTGAAAACAGGTCTTTTTGTGAATTACATAAAATATGAATAAAAAAAAGCAGAGAGGGCGATGTCTACGACTGGCTACGCCTACGCTCAAAGCAAGATTTTTCTCGAAAATTAGCCATTACAAATCTAGACTCTATAGTAGCCAAGTGCGATCGCTAATTTTAGTAGTTCTGTTATTTTTCTTGTCTGTGGGAGGAGTGCTGGTTACTACCCAAGTTTGGGCATCAACTGCAATCGCTCAAACTCAACAAGAGCCTTTAGAGTTAGTAAAACAAGGCAAATCACTTTACCAAAACAGACAATTTGAGACAGCCCTAACCGTTTGGGAACAAGTTGCTGCGGCTTTTGCAGCGCGAGAGGATAAACTTAACCAGGCAATGGCGTTGAGCAATCTTGCCCTGACAGCTCAACAACTCGGCAGGTGGGAGCAAGCCAAAAAAGCGATCGCTACCAGCTTAAATATCCTCCAAACACAGCCAAAAACACCAGAGCGATTGCAAATCCTTAGTTCCACATTAGATATCCAAGGACAGTTGCAACTAGCAGTAGGAGAATCAGAAGCAGCCTTAGCAACTTGGAAACAAGCGGCTGAAATTTATCAAAATCTCGGCAATCAAAATGGTGCAATTAGAAGCCAGATTAACCAAAGTCAAGCTATGCAAAACATGGGTCTTTACCCAATGGCTTGCAAGACCTTACTAAAAACTTTAAAGCTTGATCATCAAAACTGCCAGATCACAAAAGAAGAACTGCAAACCTTAAAAGAACGATTTGTCAACAAGGAAAATTCCTCTTCTTTAGATATCCTGGCTTTGCGTAGTCTCGGCAATGTTTTACGAGTTGTTAGTCAACTCGAACAATCGCAAATGGTCTTGTCTACAGCTGGGCAATTAGCTCAACAATCAGGAGATTCGCAAAATCTGGCTGCTATTTACCTGAGTTTAGGCAATACAGCCCGGTCTTTGGGCAATAGAAAAATACAGTTGGAAAAACCAAGCGAACAACAGCCAGCCCTTACACAGTCTATATGCATTCAAGCAGCCAGTATAACCAATGCGGGCCAATTTTATCAACAGGCTGCTACTTGCTATCGCCAAGCTGAATCATCTACCTCATCAGATATCAAAAGACAAGCTCAATTGAATCGATTCAGCCTTTTGGTACAAACTCAACAATGGTCTGAAGTACCAACCTTGCTATCTGAAATCACGTCTCATCTCAATGACTTACCTATTACTCATCCCACTGTCTATGCTCACATCAAATTTGCTCAAAGTTTGATGTGTCTGCAATCAGGACTGAGTGAAAACTCATCAAATGCTTTATCATCCCCGATTCTGCAACTATGTAATTTTGTAAAAAATCCACCTACTGGCACTGGTATTAAAACTCTTGAATCCTCAAAAATTCCCTCATGGCCGGAAATTGGGCAAATTTTACAAACCGCCCTCAACCAAGCTCAACAATTGCAAGACAAGCAAGCCGAAGCCGATGTGCGTGGTTATCTTGGGGGAGTTTACCAGCAAATGGGGAAATTGACAGAGGCACGACAATTAACTGAACAAGCTTTACAGCAGAAATCTGCTTTTAATGATTCTAGTATTACCTATCTTTGGCAGTGGCAGTTAGGACGGATTTACCAAACTCAACAAAACCAAAAAAGCGCACTTCAAGCCTACATCTTAGCCTATGAAACTCTTCAGTCTTTGCGTAAAGACTTAGTTGGTATTAACCCAGAAATTCAATTTACTTTTCGCGATAGTGTAGAACCAGTCTATCGAGAACTGGTTAATTTGCTCTTGCAACCCCAAGCTTCTCAACAGATAAAGCAAACGCAGATTAATCAGAAAAATCTTAAACTTGCTCGTGATGTTATAGAAGCACTCCAATTAGCAGAACTGACCAACTTCTTTCGAGAAGCTTGTGTAACCAGCCAACCCCAACCAATCGACCAGTTAGATCCAAATGCTGCGGTCATCTATTCGATTATTTTGCCCGATCGCGTTGCTATCATTTTGTCTCGACCTCAAAAGCCCTTAAAATACTACGCAACACCTCTGAAGCCTAATTCCCAGCCAGGAGAAATCGGGGAGATCGAGCGTGTTTACAACGATATGCTGGCTGGCTTCACTCGTTATAGCTACTTAGATTCACTTCGTCCACAAACAATTTTTTATGACTGGTTAATCCGTCCAATTGAGTCAGAACTGCAAAAGGATGAGATTAAAACTTTAGTGTTTGTACTAGATGGAGTTTTGCGCGGAGTACCGATGTCGGCACTATATGATAGTCAAAAGCAGAAGTATCTGATTGAAAAATATAACCTTGCTTTGAGTCCAGGATTGCAACTATTGTATTCGCCTTCGCTTTCCCCAAACAAATTACAAACTTTAGTGGGAGGTTTAGCTGAGGCTAGTCAAGGGTTTTCTAAACTGCCAGGGGTAGAAGAAGAAGTTCGGGAGATTGCAAAGATAGTTCCCACAGAAGTTCTCTTAAACAAAGAATTTACCCGTAATCGCCTGAAAGTTGAAATCGACAATGCAGCTTTCCCCATTGTTCACTTAGCAACCCACGGTCAATTTTCTTCCCAGGCTGAAAATACCTTTTTATTGGCTTGGGATGGTCGGATTAATGTTAAAGAATTAGACCAAGTACTGCAAGCACGCGATCGCCCTGGTCGAAGTCCTTTAGAATTGTTAATTTTGAGTGCCTGCCAAACCGCCGCAGGTGATAATCGAGCGATTCTGGGACTAGCAGGGGTGGCGGTGCGTTCAGGAGCACGTAGTACATTAGCAACGCTTTGGTCAGTAGAAGATCAATCTACAGTTGAGCTGATGAACAAGTTCTATTCAGAATTGAACCAACCTGGAGTAACTAAAGCTGAGGCACTTCGTCAAGCTCAGTTGTTCCTGTTGCGATCGCCAAATTATCGTCGTCCTTACTATTGGGCACCCTTTGTCTTAGTCGGTAATTGGTTGTAGCCAGCAAGTAATATACTATTTTTGCGGAATTGAGCATTAATAATGAGTATCACTTAATTAAAGATAGACTTTACCAAAAGATAACCCATGTTAAATAGTCAACAATTGATTGGTCTAATTACGATGGGGTTGTTTATTGTAGGGACGCAACCAACAATTGCCCAATCAACTGCAAATACTCCAACGCCGACTAATCGCTTAAAACCGCAAAGGATAGTATTTCAAGCACCACCAAAGGAGGATAAGCCAAAATCTACGTCATCGGGTGGGTCTCGTAGTAATTTGCAATGTCCTCAAGATGCAACATCAACCACCACTTCATCTAACCAGATCCCTATAAAGTCCCTTGTTCCCCCTGACAGCAACTATGGGTTGACTACAGCAGAACATCCGACATTTTTAGTGTATCTGCCGCAAACATCTGCCAAACAACTAGTCTTAAGCTTGATGACAGAAGACAATCAGCTTTATTCCCAAACCTTGATTCCAATTAAAGGTGAACCTGGTATTATTAGCATCAAGTCAGCAGATAGCTCACCCCCTCTGAAAGTAGGAAAAAATTATCAGTGGGGTTTAATGTTAATATGCGGCGAAAAACCTAGCCCTAACGATCCAGTAATTACCTCGTGGGTACGCCGTGTGGTTTTACCTCAACTCCATAGTCAGCACAAGACAACTTTGGAGCAGACAGATGCTTACAGTGAACAAGGAATCTGGTACGATGCCGTTATTACCCTAGCTCAAATCAGAAACACTCAGCCTAATAATCAAGACATAGCAAATATCTGGACTGATTTTCTTAAGTCAGTAGGGCTAGAAGCGATCGCTACTCAACCAGTTCGATTGTAGAAGTGGTTAACTGTTTTTCTCGTAACTGCTGCTCGATAAAAGCCTGATTCTCCTGGCTTTCTGACTGCTTGAGGTATTCAATGGCAATTGCTCCAGCAAGGGGATGGTCTTGGCACATTTCTAAAAGCAGTGCCAAAGTATGATGGAATTGGAGTCTTTCAAGTTGTTTGTGAGTAACCAACTCTAAGGCGACTGCTGACCCCAAAAACACTAACAGCGAGGGAATGATGGGTAACCACCAGCCCAAGCAAAATGCTAAAAAGCTAATCCCCAAAAGCCCAGCACCAGCAAAAATTATACTAGCAGCGATCGCAATTGAAGACCTCAATTGTCGGCTAACTGATGCTCCTAATCCCGCCCAAACTAAAATCCACATCCATTCTATGGGTTTTGGCCAAACACGAAGCAAAGGTCTGCCATCAACAGCAGCACTAATTATTTGACTGATAATGTTGGCATGAACAGTGACCCCAGTCATCGGCTGCGAAGAACCAAATAGACCACTGTTATATGGAGTATAAAGTACATCTTTAATACTTTCCGCTGTGGTACCAATCAAAACTAGGCGATCGCGTAAACTAGCAGGAGGAATAGGCTTTTCCAAGATATCCTTTAAAGGCAAAGTATCAAAATTTTCCTGATTCCCTCTAAAGTTTAGCAAAATCTGATAACCTCCATAATCCGCACGGACATAGCCCCCATCATTGCCCACAAACTTTTCTAAGACTGCTTTACCCCAGGCTTGATTGGGGTCATTGTCAACCCATTTTGTGGTTATCCCTTCCTTATTTAAATAGTGCTGTGCCAGTTTCACTGCCAAACTGTAGCGGATTCTATTTTGCGAGAGTTTTACTGATAATAATGCCCGACGCACCTTGCCATCTGCATCCACAACCTGATCGGCAAAGCCCACTCTTTCTGGGTTGAGAGTGGGAGGAGACGCAATGGGAATGGTATTAATTTCACTTCCCACAACTTTTTCAATTCCATATAAGTTAGAAGTTGATTTGAAGATGTTAACCAAGTCCTGATGCCCAGGTTCTACAGGTAAATCTCGATAAATATCTAAACCAATTGCTCTAGGTTGTTGGGCTTTAATATTGGCAATTGCCTTAGCTAAAACTTGATCGGGAATAGGCCACTTTCCCACCTTTCTTATATCTTCTTCATCTATAGTGACAATCACTATTCGCTTCTCTGGTGATTCTAGCAACAGCCGCCAGCAAAAAAACTGGTCAAGCATATTCCACTCGCCACCCTGCAACAGTCCAGCAAAGCGCAGCAGCAGAATAGGTGCAGTCACATATATAGCAATCCTTGGTATCCAACCCCAAGCAATTCGCCGTTGCAAAACTTCCGGCTTGGCTTTTTGTCTAGCTTGTGCCAAAAGTTTATTAGCTTGCGCTAGTGCTTTCAGTGACATTTGGGCTTGGCGTTTGGCTAATTCCTGACTAGCGGCTAAAAATTGATAATCTAAATCGCCAAGGCTTTTACCTAATGCCCAAGCTAAGGTATCCTGTAAAGCTTGTCCTCGCAATAGATAGGATTCATCTTGGCAAGCTGATGCTGACCAGGCTGCGATCGCTTCTGCATAGGGTCGCAACTCTGCTAATTTACAATTAACCCAATTTTGGTTAAAGACAGCTTTGTAAATGCGATTATATACCTTGAGCTTACCTTGCTGCTCAACTACTAACCCTGACAATCGTAATTCGATTTGTTCAGGAGTACCATCAGCAGAAATTTCTCCAAGACGTAAAATTTGCTGGTATAACTCTAATAATCTACCTGTACGTTTTTCATTTCTGTACAAAATGCGATCGCGAATCGTCCTCAAATGCTCAGGTTCATCTTGAGATTCCCAATTCTCAACAATATGCGACCTTACTACTTGCTCAACCGATGAAAATCTTTGAGCAGTTGACTCCAAAACTATAAACTGACACAGCTTTTGCGTCAGAAACGGTTGCCCACCTGTCCATTCTAATATCTGCATGAGAACTGCTTCGGGGTTACTTACTCTCTGCTTCAAACCATCTATTAATGGTTGTACTTCATCAGGCTGAAATCCTTCCAGTTCTATCGCCTTGCCAATATTGAATGGTGTCTGGGTCTTATTTTGAATCAGTTCGTTAGGATTTGCAACCCCTAATAGTGCAAAAGTCAAACGCTTATATTCATAATTAACTTCTCGTTGTTGAAAGAAGAACCTAATTAAAGCAAAAAAATCATCCAATGAAAAATTCTGACTTAAAACACGATCAATTTCATCGATAAAAATAACTATATTTTCCTTGACCTCTACTAACAGTACTTCTTCAATAAATTGGCTCAAACACTGCACCGGTGAAAGCAAATCTCGCCGCTCACGCCACCAACTCCGCCATTGAATTTTTGAGTGCAGTTGGCAACTACTCACCAAAGATTGGACAATACCTGCATACCACTTTTCTGGAGTTACATCCTGTGTTCCCATTCCTGTCAAGTCAATAAACGCACAAATAATTCCTTCTGCTTGTAGCCTTTGCATCATCTGCACTCGCAAGCTAGACTTGCCCATCTGCCGCGAGTTCAGCACATAACAAAACTGACCCCACTTTAAGCGCTCATAAAATTCTGTATCAGCAAGTCGTTTCACATAGCTAGGAGCGCTACTCTCAAGGCTTCCTCCAATTTGATATTCAAAGTTTGGCTTCGCTGCTGTCATCAAGGCTGTCCTTTATATTTTCCAATATATAATTTTTAGTTTTTATTAAATACAGGCATACAAATAATCTATTATCTAGCATTTATATAAAAAAATTATACTATTTTCATTAATTAACTGACTTTTTCTGACTTTTACCTATTTTCGATTTTTTAGTATTCTTAATTAATTAATAAACATCCTGATTTTTTCCTATTGTATTATTCACGATATGACATAAACATAATGGTATGGATTAAATAAACTTACAAATGTCATTAACTACTACTAATTAAAATGTTATATGTACGTAGTTTTTTCTCTAAACATTCTTCTCTAAAAAAACGAAAACTATGTCAACTTCTGCCCAGTCTGGTTTTCCTCCTCGCCCCTGCCTTTCCCAAAGTCCCTCTAATCCTAGTTCTTTCCATCTATGCAAGCAAAGCTTCTCGCACCCTTTAGGTAGAGCATAAGTTTTTAAATGGACTATTTTTATTCCCATGTACACAACAAAAAAGTTAGCTACCAAAAATTTTAGTCTTTTACAAGCATGGATTAATTTTGGCAAATATCCACGTTTAGCTGCTGATGTCAACGACGATAGCCAAACTGATATTGTTGGTTTTGGATACGATAATATATTTGTCTCTTTTGAGCAAAACAATATAAGTTTTGGTGAAGCTTTTGTAGTAACAAATGATAATTTTACAGTTAGTAAAGATTATTGTAATAGCTTTGACCAAAAGCTACGACAGCTTGGTAATGTGAATGGTGATGAAAAAGCTGACATTCTTAGTTTTGCTCAAAATGGAACTTATGTAGCTTTACTTAATAATCAGATAACACCACCTCCAATGCATAATCAGTATGTTGTAGCTGGTTACTTACCTTCCTGGGGTATTAGTAATACTACTAATCCTGAAACTATTCCGGTTAATAAGCTGACACATTTATTCTATGCCTTTGCAGATGTCGATACACAAGGTAACGTTAAACTGAGTCAAGATGGTCAAGATGGTGACATCAATCTATTAAAATGTCTCAAAGCTCAAAATCCCAAGCTGAAAATCCTTGTTTCTATCGGTGGTGCAGGAGAAAAAGATTTTTCCTCAGCAGCTTCTACGGCAAAATCTAGGATATTTTTCGCCCAATCTGCCATCAATTTCATGAAAAGTAATGGTTTCGATGGCATCGATATTAATTGGGAATTTCCTAAGAAAGAAGAGAATCATAATTACACTCAATTGCTGGGGGAGCTACGTCAACAGCTTAATAATGCATCTACTACAGATGGAAATAAATATCTGCTGACTACTGCCCTTTCTGCTTCTCCCTATCAATTGTCTCCATCAGATTACGCTGATGCTCCTTACGATTTAAACTCAACTGTTTTGAAAACTACTTCTGAATATGTTGACTTTATCAACGTAATGACCTATGACTATCACGGTAGTTGGGAAAACATAACTAATCATCAAGCTGCTTTGTATAAAAGTAGCAGCGATCAATCATATAATAGTGATAAACTCAACGCCGACTGGTCAGTTAAAAAGTATTTGAGTGCTGGTGTTGAAGCTAAAGATATTGTTTTAGGAGTTCCTCTCTACAGCCCTACCTGGGCGGGAGTGAAACCTGGTTCTGACAATGACGGATTGTTCCAAAGTGCTACCCCAGTAAATGATCCACTTTTGTATAGAGATATCCATGATCAGGTGGGTACAAATGGATACCAATACTACTTGGATGATAGCGCCAAAGTTCCATATATTTATAATTCTCAAAAACAAGAATTTAGTACCTACGAAGATAAACAATCAGTCCTCGAAAAAGTTAATTATGTTGAACAACAAGGTCTAGGTGGAATATTTTTCTGGCAACTCTTAGGTGACTTGCCAATCAATCATTCTGATTCATTAGTTAATGTTGCTGCTAATTTGTTGTAGAACTTATTATGATGTATGATCCGCTCGTAGAGAAAGCTTTGCGCTTCATTACCAATTGACTTTTGACGATTTTGGTAAAGCAGAGTTTCTCGGAATATATTCCCAGTCTTAAGGCTGGAAATAAAGCAACACAAGCCTTTGGGCTTTTCTTAGTGCCATTCATCTATATAATAAGAGATCAAAACTATAGATAGAGAATAAAAACAGGTATTTCCGAAGCATCCATGAACTCAAAATCAGCCTTTACCTGGGAAAAAGCTAAACAGGTTGCCGAGCAATTTGTCTTCAACAATCTTGGAGAACACCTTAAAGATATTGAAATAGACGTGCTTCGAGGCTCGTGGGAGGGTCTGACTTATGAAAAGATGGCAGAGCAGTACCATCTGTCTGTAAATTACCTCAGAGGAGATGTGGGCCCTCATCTGTGGCGAAAGCTTTCAGAGGGGTTAGGGGAAGAGGTAACAAAGAGTAACTTTAAAGGAGGGTTGGAGAGAGCCGGGGAAAGAGAACTATATGCACATATTGATAGCAATGTCAATCAGCCAAAAGCCTCGTTAGCAGAGCTACCGTTTCCAGACGGTTCAGTTCCTCTGGATTCTCCTTTTTATGTGAAGCGAGATGCTCTAGAGTCTGTTTGTTACGAAACAGTTGTCAAACCCGCTTCCCTAATTCGGATTAAAGCACCGAAGATGATGGGCAAAACTTCATTGCTTACCAGGATTCTGGCTCATGCTGAATCCCAGAATTATCAAACAGTATATTTGGATTTAAGTAGTGTAGAGCGGGCAATTTTAACGAATTTGGACAAGTTCGTGCTTTGGTTGTGTTTTATGGTTGGTCGGAAGTTAAAGTTAGAAAATCGATTAAAAGATTATTGGGAAACAGAAATTTTAGGTAGCAATGATAACTGTACAGTGTACTTTGAGGAGTATTTATTGCCACAAATAAATTGTCCTTTGGTATTAGGGTTAGATGAGGTTGACCGGATTTTTCCCTATAACCAAGTGATTGAAGACTTTTTCGGGATGCTGCGAAGCTGGCATGAGAAAGGGAAAATTTCTGAGCAATGGAAACAACTAAGGCTAGTGATGGCACATTCTACCGAAGTTTATATCCCCTTAGACATGAACCAATCTCCCTTTAATGCAGGTTTAGCAGTGGCATTGTTGGAATTTGACCACAAGCAGGTGATAGATTTGGCTCACCTTCATGGACTAAATTGGAATGATACTCAGGTAAAGGAATTAATGAATATAGTGGGAGGACATCCTTATCTGCTGCGGTTAGCAATGTACGAAGTTTACACTACAAAGGCAACGCTAAAGCAGGTATTACAAGATGCTTCCACAGAAGCGGGAATTTACAGGAACCATCTGCGGTGGTACTTAGAGATGTTGCACTCGGAAGAGACTCAAGGTTTAAAAGAAGCCTTAAAAAAGGTGGTTAATTCACTTGAGCCAGTGGAATTAGATTCAATGCAGATTTATAAGTTGCACAGTTTGGGATTAGTACACCAACAGGACAATCAGGTAATGCCTAGATGCAATTTGTACCGTGAGTATTTCCGCAGAGTGTTGTAAGTAGCCATCCGTCACGTAAAAATAAATTAGACATCTCCGAAAACTATCAAAGTTGAAATGCTTACCTAGTATAGGTTAGAGCTTTTCTTAGTGCCATTCAATATTTTGTGTGTTTACCCTACTGAACCTGATTTATTCCTATTTTTTGAAATTTCTTACCTATCAATCCTGATTTTTTACTCTTTGATTAATTGTAAACCTAATTTTATATAGAATATTTGTCTGACTTTTTCCCCTTGTATTCTAGTTGAATTTTGATAATTATAGTTAGTGTAGATATCAAGAGTTGTCTTATGAATATTAAGCCCTATTTCCTACAATATCCGATAACTTCATTCCTTAAAACCAAAATATTTACCCGCACAATCAATAAAGTTCCTGCTATTGGACTGGTGCTTTGTTCCTCTTTTACTGCCTCATTTGTATTACCTGAATTTAGCGATACTCTTTTGAAGAAAAGCGAAACGACAGTCCAAGCACAACAGATAAATGGAACTCAATATACAGTACAACCTGGTGATTTTTTATCGAGTATTGCTCAGAGATTTTATGGTGATGGTAGCGAAGCTTCGTGGAGAAGAATTTATGAGGCTAATCGGGCTATAATTGGGACTGATCCTACTCAACTCGTGGCTGGAATGGTACTTATTATACCTGGAGCCAATCAATCTCAGTCCAGTCCTGTTGGTAGCAGGGGTAGTTTCCAGGACATGCTACTAGCCTTAGGGCAAAGAGAAACAGGACAACAAAATCCGCCTTATAATATTGAAAACCAGTTGGGTTTTATTGGCAAGTATCAATTTGGTGAAGCTTTATTAATTGACCTTGGATACTATCAAGCTAATTTTTATTATGGCAATGGTGCTAGTAGAAATGAGTGGCAGGGTACGTGGACAGGGAAAAATGGTGTTAATAGCAAGCAAGATTTATTAAATAATCAGAATAATGTGCAAGAAACGGCTATTCAAGAAGCTTTCGCATTGAACTTGGATCGGATCAACACTCAACTTCAACAGAATGGACTCTCCCTAAGGCAATTTATTGGACAACAACGAGGAGGAGTAGTCATCACTACATCTGGAATTCTTGCAGCTGCTCATCTGCGTGGCGAAGGAGGGGTTGTCCAACTGCTGTTGTATAATCAGGTTTCTCAAGACGAAAATGGCACTTCTATTCTCGATTATTTAAAAGAATTTGGCGGATTCCAAACTCCGTTTGACTAAGGAAAACACTACTACTAAAATAACGTCAGTTCGGAATAAGAAAGCTAAGGCTTACTGAGAAGTCCCGAAACTGATTTAAGAGGCTGGCTGAAAATCTCACAAGTGCCAGAATTTCGGCAGTGATTTCTGGACAAGTGTCTAAGAAAGGGGAGCAATGCGATTTTGTGAGGTTTTATCAAAAACAAGCGATGCCTGCGGCGGGCGTAGCCATCGCTAAATCATTTTCTCAGCAATTAAAATATATTTATACTGAATAAGCAGTATTTATACTTTAAAATAGAGGATCTGAGTCATAACAAGTTTTCAGTTTCTTTTTCGACCTCATGCCTCTGATGACTTGGGAATTGTGGTTAGCCCGTCATATCGTGACTGACAATCCTCTACCTTCTCCTAAAGGGAGAGGCTAGCGGCAAGGCAGAAGTCTCTTGAGCAATTAACCCCTGGAAGAGTTGCGATAAGCGTTGGGTGGAGTTTTCGCGGCTATTGGTACTCTTATGAATGACACTAAGGTAACGGCAAACCCATTATATATAAGGCTTTTGGGTGTCGGGTGCCGGGTGTAGTGAGTCAGAAATTTATTTGTATCTCCACTCATATTTACTTTTCTTAGTTTTTCCCGAACCTGCAACCCTACCCCCAACACCCAACCCAGACGAGCTTTCAGCTTAACAAGCGTGCCATTCGTACTCCTATCTCTGCACCCAAACCTCGCGGAAAGTTATTTGGTTGGGAACCAGGAAAAAACATCGCCGTAAAAACCGATATTTTATTGTTAAAAACAATATATAGCCACGTAAAGAACCATCAGTTGCTGTTTAATACCTAAGATTATTCATACTTTATGCTAAGTCTCTGATTCACTCAGCTCTGCTGGGTCATTTTGCATGGCTTAGTCTAAACTCCAGTTATCCAGCAAGGATTTAAAAATATTGTGCGTTTACCGTGCTGAACCTGATTTATTCCTATTTTTTTTAATTTCTCACCTATCAATCCTGATTTTTTATTCTTTGATTAATTGTAAACCTAATTTTATATAGAATATTTGCCTGACTTTTTCCCCTTGTATTCTAGTTTAATTTTGATAATTATAGTTAGTGTAGATATCAATAGTTGATTTTATATTTTAATCAACTTTCTTAGAAAGGGTAATTCAAATAATTAGCAATGATGCTATTTTTCTCATCGTCAAAATTGTCATATAAAAAATGTTTACAGAAGTTTAGTCAGCAAGCAAGAAAAATAACCGCTCCGTCATATTCAAGATATTCAAAAAAATATTAGGAAAAAGTATGAGTAATATTTTATTGATTGATGCTGAAACCAAGACCAAAAACCTCTTAATTAAATGCTTGGAGACAGCAGGCGTTGAGGTAATTATCACAGAAAATTGTCTTGTTAATGTTCAGTTAGCAGATCAGAAACTTTCTACTACCACCGAAAGTAAAAAATTAAATAGGCAGAAGTCCATATTTCCATCTATTCCCCGACTGTGTAAGGTCTTCGAGTTCATTGAATTAAATTATCATCAAAGTATTAGACTAAAAGAAGTAGCTCAAGCAGTTGGTTATTCCTCAGCATACTTAACTGACTTAGTGCGAAGACTTACCGGAAAAACTGTCAATAATTGGATTATCGAGCGTCGGATAGTGGAAGCAAGTAGCTTGCTTTTAGAAACTAATAATTCCGTTGATGAAATTGCTTTAAAAGTAGGTTATCAAAATATCAATCATTTCTACTGCCAGTTTCGTGATTATTATAAAAATACTCCCCGTGCTTGGAGAGAATCACAGCGTTGTAAAGTAGCTTAGACCCGAATGGCGCTAAGATAACGGCAAACCCATTGTATATAAGGTTTTTGGGTGTGGGG
>NZ_JAYGHD010000008.1:0-59072 GCF_034932245.1 Nostoc sp. UHCC 0251 | reverse complement strand
TTAAATATGCGTTACCCAGAACCCTTGTAGAGACGTAGCAGTGCTACGTCTCTACTTTTTCGGAGATGTCTAATGTATATAAACAGATTGACTTAATTAATTGGCTTTTGCCATTGCACCATCGGCTTAGTCAAAGGGTGAAATTCATTCTTGTATTGTTTAAGCAGTCTTGCCAAACTACCCTCTATGGTTGCATTTTTAACATTAACTCAATCTGTGATTGGTAATAAATTTGGTATTTTTCTCCTTTCACTCATCTAATTTCCCATTTCCTACTCCCCACTCCCTATTTTCAAGGCAGGTCTATTGTTCAATACGCTTGGGTTAAAAGTTTGTACCCATGTAATTGTCGGAACTTGCGATCGCCACAATAGTAGATAAAGGCACTTCGGCAAAATATTGTCGCTGAAATTGTTCTTCTCGGATAGCAGCTAAAAATCTTGCAACTGCTGCCTCAGCCAAGTTTTCTGCACTATCGGTTGGATGCCAGGTAATTTGCAAATAACGGTCTTGTCGTTTGACTGTGAACCCTAAAGATTTTAAAGCTTTGATGCCTACAAGTAAGGTTTGGTCGCTGATGCCGATTTTCTCTAAAAGTTGGACACGGGTAACTAGTTGATTTGTGCGACTGAGATATTTGGCAATTCCTACAAGAGTTAGCCAAATTTGTTTGGGTGGTTGGAGGTTGGGTTTAGACCAAGCGATCGCTAGTTGTTGCGAACTGCTTATCGTTAGACATCGGCGCAACCACGCGCGTAAATCATCCCAGTTTGTGGGACAATCTTCAAGCAACAGTGGGGGAGTGGGGAGTGGGGAGTGGGGAGTAGTGAAGTTACGCCAGTCTAAGATGAGTGGGGAATTCCGAGTGCTAAGTGCTGAGTTAACACTGGGACGCACGGCAATTAATCTGATTTCATAACGTTTTTTGAATGTGTTGTAGTCTAATTCTGCTATGCAATCACACCTTCCTATGGGCAATTCATCTTTATAGTGTCCCCACCATATACCAGGAAAAGCACTTCTAGTAGAATCATCCCGAATGTCAAACTCGGTTTTAATATACTGTACCTTTTTCCCTTGCCAATCCTGCTGATTTCGATGCCAAGAATTTTCAAACCAGCAGTTTTGAATTAGCAATTTCGGAACAGGATTGCCCATTCCACAAGGTTCTAACAGTTTCAGTTCTAAAAATAACTCTTTCCCCAAATCTGCTACTGTTACCGTCAAGTCTGCTTGCACAGTTGGCGTTAGGGTTGTACTACCTAAAGATTGCCGCAACTGCTGATTAATCGCTGCTGTAAATAAAGGAATGTTTTCCACCAACAAACTCAAACCCGCTGCAAAGGGATGTCCCCCAAAACGATGTAACAAATGTGCTTGGTCTTTTACCAGTTGGTATAAATCGACAGAATTCACAGAACGGGCAGAACCCCTTGCTAAGGGAGTAGGGAGTAGGGAGTAGGGAGTAGGGGCAGAATTTTCCCCACTCCCCACTCCCGATTCCCCACTCCCCTCTGTACTTAACAAAATAGTCGGGCGACCTGTTTCTTGTGCTACTTGTCCAGCAACTAAGCCCAATACACCCGCAGGCCATTGGGCATCTTCTAAGACGATGACGCTGGTGGTTGATAAGTCTAATTGAGTAAGTTTTTGTGCCACTTGCGCTTGCACATCTTTTTGCAAAGATTTGCGGCGGGTGTTTGCGAGTTCTGTAACTTCGGCTAGTTCGTTACAACGTTTGGCATTGCGACTAGTTAATAGTTCAACGCAAAAACTGGCATCGCCTTGAATGCGGCTGACGGCGTTAATTCTTGGCCCCAAACCAAAGGAAATATCTGTGGGGCGATCGCCACTTTTTTGGCACAATTCTAATAATCGCCCCACTCCCGGACGGCGACGCGCTGCTGCTGGCTGTTGAAAATCTGCTTGCAGTCGTTGAATTCCCATCTGTGCTAAATAGCGACAATCTCCACTTAACTGCACTAAGTCGGCAATTAACCCTACTGCTACTAAATCTAATAAATCTTCTAATGGATGTTTTGCAACATTAGGCAGGGTTTGATACAGTGCTTCCACTAACTTATAAGCCACCGCTACCCCAGAAAGATTGAACAGCTGATGTTCTTTTGGCAAATAACGAGGATTAATAATTGCTGCGACTGGTGGGCGTTCGGCGGGTAAGGTGTGATGATCTGTAACTATTACATCTATGCCTAGTTGTTTAGCGTAGATAATTTCCTCAATGTTTGTGCTCCCTGTGTCGCAAGTAACAATTAATTTGCAACCTTGTTTTGTTAAGTTATCAATCCCTTGATTATTGAGTCCGTGAGATTCTTTCAGGCGATTGGGAATATAGTAAATTAGCTGAGTATTTTGTGTAAAAAATTGCCCTAATCCATCCCAAAGTACAGATGTGGCGGTAATACCATCAGCATCAAAGTCTCCCCAGATAGCAATTTTTTCTGTGGCGTTATATGCTTGTTGCAACCGTGCGATCGCTAAGTGCATTTCTTGCCCAAACTCAAACGGACTCGCTGGTTGATAAGCTTTATGGTTGATAAAAGCTATTAATTGTTGATGATCTTTAATTCCGCGTTGCCACAACAATTGTGCTGCATATATTCCACTTGATGCGGGTGTATGCTGTTTCACCACCTGGATGAACCAATCCGGGGGTTGTTCGGTTGCTGCTATAGTCCATTGCTGTTGTTCTGGCATTGTTAAATAATTCGTAATTCGTAATTCGTAATTCGTAATTAAGTTTTGAAATAGACATCTCCGAAAAAGATTTAGAAACCTTAAAGTCAGGCGCAGACCTAACCCCCCTACCCGCCTTCCCTGCAAGGGAAGGGGGAATTAAAGCCTCTCTCCGCTTCGGGGAGAGGTTTGGAGAGGGGTCATGCAATTAATTTTCGGAGATGTTTAATAGGGAATTAGACTGCACCACAAAACTTGCTGCTTGATAGAAAGGGGGGACATAAACCCACGGAACTTGTTAAATCGGAGATTGATCCTCGGTTGTTTGAGATTCACCTGCTAGGGGATTAAGGACTACTTTATTGGCAACGCTATCGGGTTTCCGGGCGCGAATTGCTGGACGCGTAGGCGTAGCCCGTCGTAGACAGCGCTTGTAGCCTGCTCTTTCAGCTTTTTGGTGTTCGTAATCAATCAATCTGCCATAATATTCATGCTTGCTTAAATTCATCGATAAGAAAATATGCTGGCGAATATTACCAAAACCTTTGCGATTAAAAAACTTTAATGCTGAAGTATTGGTCGGATCAGTGTCTACCAACATAAACCGCGCCCCATCTTCAATCATGCGGGCGACGACTTTATCAACCAACTTGTCTGCTACTCCCCGACGCTGGAACTTCGGACTAACTCCCAACCATAAAATGTAACCGTAAGTCCAGGATGCTTTGGTGATGATGGTTCCCAAAATGAATCCTGCTAATTCCCCGGCTGTTTCGGCCACAAGACAGTATTCTGGATCGGTATTGTAAAGTCCAATCACCTCCCATTCATCCCAGGTACGGTATAAATAAGGATACAAATCGCTGGTAAATAACTCTTCTCCCAAGTGGTAAATAGGAGCAATGTCATCAATTCCTAATTCACGTACATAAATGGTTTCAGTTTCGTCAAAGCTTGACATAAATTTAGAAGTTATAATTTTTTATACCCTTATTGGGCTTGACAAAAATCCTCTACAGGACTCATATTTGATTTTTGAAAAAATTCAGGATAACTCAAAGAGGCTTATTGCCTATTGCCTTCTTAGGCAAATAATTTCAGAAATCAAAGACGCTCGATGACTCGCTACCGCTTCGCTATCGGATCGCTATACTGTATAGAGTTGAGTGATACTTCTTGAATGCTGTCAAAATCTGGCAATGAGTCTTTCACTGCTTCTTCAGGAGCTTGTGTGCGATCGCACCGTTTGGCAAACTGACAATAATCACAGGTTTTGCTACCCTCCACCACTTGAGGAAACTGCTGGTTATTTTGGTAATATTCCAGCCAATTAGTTAACTGGCTTAAAAGTTGATTAAGTTTCTTTGCTATTTGTTTGTGTTGAACAGTATTGTAATTAAATTTAATATTTTGCGGTTTGCCCTCAGATTGGACAAACCAGTAAGTCATCGAAATATTTTCTGGCAAATAGTCGCTAGTTTCTGCCAATACATACAGATAAAGGCGTGTTTGCCAGTTGGATTCTAACTTGCGTTTATTGGGTGGTTTAGGGTAAGTTTTCCAGTCGAGAATTTGTGCTTGTTGGTTATCTGCAATCAATAAATCATAGACAACCGTCAGCAAATAATCCTGAACTTGCAGAGTGCGGTAGTGTTCACTCTCACGGAAAGTTTGATTATCAGATGCAGCCGTTAAAATTTCTGGGGCTGCATCGGCAAAAGCTAGCATCCAGCTTTGCAGTTTGGCATCTGCTTGCAGGAAACTATCAATTGGCAAACCCATTTCTCGCTGTTGCATTAGCAGGTGAAAACGACTACCCAAAGTTTGCCGTTCTTCTTGTTCTGGGTTTGAGGGTGAATTGAGTTGTTCTAGATAAGTATGTTGGAATTTACGCGGACAAGCTTCTAGTAAGTTCAGTTGTCCTTGAGATAGTCGCAGTAGTTGAGTGGGAGTTGACAGCATTCTTCTATTTTAGAAGCAAATTCTAATCTGTAACTCACCATTGGCAGGCTATCTGTAAAAAACAGGTATTTTTTCCTGCATTCACAGATATAGCAATCCTAAATCCTCGTAAAAAAATCTATTGCCTATTGCCTATTGCCTATTGCCTATTCCCTTGCTGCAAATAAAATCTCAGCTTTGAAGCCCCTTTAAAATTAAGTAAATCATCTCATCTAAATCTTCACTCTCAAATAAAGCTCTATTTTCTGACTCCTCTAATTTATTGTTCATGCCCTGTAAACCTGTATCATGAAAAGTCTTAATTAAAGCATTATAATCAATAGCTGAATGAAGAGAACCTAGACGAGAACGCTGGTTATAAAACTCAACTGTCTCAGCATAAGTCTGGCTTTGGGCAGCTTGCTCTTCCCATGTCAATACCAGTGGAGTAGCTCCCAGTAAAGCTTCTCCTACGGCCTTAGCACAGCCACCAAATGCACCTAATACAAACAAAGGCTTATGATTGCTTAGTGTTAGCGCTGCTTCTTCAGCAATACCGGGAAATACTCCCTTATATTTAGTAACCTGACCTCCAAGAATAATTCTTGCATCAATTTGTTTTGCCATTTGTTCTCGCATTGCTGTAAGAGAACGCATCCAAACATAGCAATTTTCTTTGCCTTCTGGGTTCAGGAAAATCTGATCATTAATTTTAAAAGGTTGCTGCTTGATATCTTCTGGAAGAGGAATTACTTTAATTGAAACTTCATTCCTATATTGTGCCTGCCAAGGAAGGTCTGCTTTTAAATGTAGTGGCCAAGCAAGAAAGTTGAGTATCTTCTTTTCAGGCTTATTATTTTCCTGCTGATTGTAGGCTTTGACCATCTCAATCAAATCTTGGGTAAAACCATCTGGGCGAAGATCGCCACCGTATGCTATGCTTGCCCCTTGAGCAAGGAGATGACGACTAATTTCGAGCAAAGCGCGTTTAAGATGATAATCACTAAAACCAAGCCTTTCCAAATCGGGACTATTGGAAACAGAAATCCCAACAACTTTGCCTGAAAGTGGCTTTTTAAAATCATCTGTAGCAATTGAAATTACAGGCTGGGAAGGTGTCCAAGCTTTTATATTTGAATTTACCAAGTTTAGTACGTTTATTTCATTATCCCCTAAAGGAGGGTCAGGATATATTATTAACGTATCCTCTCGTTGTGTATTTTCCTGCCAATATTGTACTAAATTCAAAAGTTCAGGAGCAAAAGGTAAAACGATTATCTCTTCTGGAATATTGCGAAATTTTTGCAAGTTATTCACATATTTTGGAAAATATTGATGCCGCAATACTTCAAGTAATATTTTTCTAATTATTAAAGATATTTGAGATTCTTGCCAAATAAGAGTAGGAACATTTCCTAAATACGGAAAGCTGCGATCTTCTCCTGTTTTGATAGCATTAATTATCAAAATAGGAATTTTATATTTTTTAGCTGTCAAAACTTCCCAATGACACCAATAACGCGAAGCATAGGCATCAGTCTGAAAGACGAGCATAGCACAATACTTTAAAACCTTCTCAATCTCTTGGACAAAATTCTGTCCTGAATGAATATCTTTGGTATCTAAAAAAGTGCTTAGAATCTGATCCTTATCAATCCACTCATGAACTTTTTTTGTAATTTCACGTCCATCATGCCTAGTATAGCTAAGGAATAGTTTCACGGGTGGTGTTAGATCATTATCTACGAAATTATTTTCCTCAAATTGTTTTATTTGTTTGATTTGTCTACAACATATATGTAGAACATTTCTCAGTAATTTTTCTTGTTGATCAACATCACTTTCCCCGTGAATTCCTTCTATAAATTGAATTTTATTAAGTTTTGAACTCAAATTATAGAAATATTCTGTAAACGCTACAGGATAAATCCTATGGTATGGATTTTTTAAATCTTCGTTATCACAAAGTTGCTCAATGTATGTTCGCCAATTGTCGCAAACTACCATATTATTATCTACAAATATGAAAATAGCAGAATTGAGACATTCTTTTATGTTGATTGGCTTGGGTAGAGTAGTTTCGTCTGTAAATGGTACTGAACAAAAGTGAACCGGAATTCCAAGACCCTGTACGAAAGGATGCTCTGGGTCTCCACAGATGTTGCCAAAAAGATATTTTGCAAGCTTCTGACCATTTAAAAAGTTTGGATGCCAAACAATGTATACTCGGAAATACGGCAAATAATTAATATTACTAGACATTATTGTAATCTCCTATCAAATGAGACTTTTAAATATTATCAGAGTTTTGCTTTGGACGCTTTGGTACGGTCGTAAACCAATTTGAACACCCAAAATTTTGAATCTAAACTGAATTTACTACAACTTGGGGAAGGAGGAGCAACCATTAGCTACTCCTCCCTTTAAAAACGATTATTATTATTAAGTAAATTTAAAGAGCCTGAATTACTGGGAGCATCCACTTTCGGCGGATCTACTTTTTTAGATGAACCATATAGTAGGGTTTTCGGAGTATCAGAATTATGTTTCTTCCAAAAGTGGATGCTCCCGAATTACTTGAGTAAGTCTGAGCGAATCCAACCAGCTTTATTGTTAACTTCGACTTGATACCAAGTTTCTTTATTAGAATTTGCTTTTTCACTCAGGATGGTTATAGAACTACCGTCTAGTATCTTCTTGAGTAAAGTTCCTTTAACACTTGGAGTGTCCCGTAAGTTTACAAACCCAGTTGATGTTTTGGTAATTAGAGTTTTGATTGGATTAGAGATATAGCCACATTTTTTATCCTTATCCTCACCCTTGCATACATAAGCCAATCTTTCTGAAAAATTATTAGCTTGAGAAAACTGTGGTTGAATGACAGGATTACCTTGACGGTCAATATAACCCCACTTACCATTCATGTATACAGCAGCTAAACCTTCTGAAAAGTCGTGTTTATTATCTAAATGTTTACACTCAGCCTTGTTACCGATAATATCTGTGGCATCACAGTCAAATCGTCGACGGGTATCTCTAGGTTCATCAAATTGTGGTTGAATGACGATATTACCTTGACGGTTAATATAACCCCATTTATTATCCTGTTTTACAGCAGCTAAACCTTCTGAAAAGTAACTAATCTTATCAAATTTTCCTTGAATTACAGGTTCTCCATCTTTATCAATGTATATCCATTGATTATCTTTTTTTACTGGTGCTAGGCTTTCTCTAAATTGGTAAGCTTCGTCGAAAGATTGACGAATTGAAAAAGCACCAGCTTTATTGATGTACTCCCACTTCCCATCAGTTTTAACTGGGGCAAGCCCTTCAGAAAATCGACCAGCACCTGTAAATTTTCTTTCAATAACTTCGTTGCCACTAGTATTTATATATCCACAAGTAGAAACATGGCATATATATGCTTTACCTTCAGAAAACTGGCCAACCCTATTATAACCATACTGAGGTTTAATTCTGTAGTCACCTTTTTGGTCAATAAAGCCTCTATTCTCTCCATATTTCCATGCTAATGCTAAATTATCTGGTTTAGAAAAGTCTAAAGCCCCATCAAAATTTGGCTGAATTTGAGTATTACCCTCTCTGTCTATATAACCTGCCTTACCATTAATTCTGACTCTTGCGAGTCCATTATTAAAATTGCCACCGCGTTCTGTTCCTTTCTCTAGAGTAAATTTAAATTCAGGGGGAGTTATTGGCTCTTTTATAGTAGTAGCAATTGTTGTTGAATATATACTACCGAATAAAGCCATGACTGCTAATACAAATCCTCCAGATACAAAATAAGGTGTCCTTATATTGATGTCGTTCTTTAAATCATCCTCACAAGCTAATTTAATAGCTTTTTCTAATTCAGTAAAAACCCAAAGCCTCCAAAGAAACAAATGTTTACTAAGTAAATCAATTTTTATCCAATGATTTCCTTTTAAAAAATTTTGAATCTCATTAATTTTTTCTTGTACTTCATCATCATTAATGCTTTCAGATTTTCTTTCTATCCTTAAGATATTACGAACGTTTTCAGGTGATATTTTAACATCTTCAACTTTTTCGATACCTGGGAGAAGAATTGGGATTATTTTTTTACCACTCTTCACTCCTTGGGATTCTTTCACCTCTTTTTGTATATTAAATATCTCTATTGTTTGGTAGTTACCTAATCCATGTTTACTCAAAAAAATAAGACTAATTTTTGATTCAGTAATTGCTTTATTAATTTTTATTTTAAACTCATCTCCAGGAATGAGGCTGTGTTTATCTAGCCATGCGAGTACTTTTATAGATTTAAACAAATTCAAAAATAAACGTTTGTTATTAAGATGTTTATGAAATTTAATTACAAAACTTTTATCGTTGTTATTATGACATAAAAACATAGTTACTGATAGTGGTTTCATGTTTGTATAACTCCTTGAAGTTTCAGTGGTAGTGCTTACTCTCTGTACAAAGCTACAAATGTACAGAGTAGAATTCCAGAAAATATATCAATTTAATTAGATTTTTAATTGCTATTTTATACTTTGAGAAAAGAAAAATATGTCTTTGGTATGAATACATCTTTAGTCAAGAACTTCAGCTTGAAATTAGCAAGTTGCACGCGAATTGCTAATTTCAAACGCTAGGGCAGAGATGGTATTCTCTTTCTAGTGCTCAGTCACACCCAAATAGCGCTCCAGAGGGGCGAGAGAGCGATGAGCGCTAATTGAATAAGTAAACTACTCCCACTTTCCTAATGGCTAAGGTGGGGGTTTTCAGCAGCCGTAAAAGTGGCGAAAGTGTTTCTCCCCCAAAGCCGTTGCTGTTGTTGGATATGATATAGTCTGCAATGAAGAGTTATAAAGCCTTTGACTGAATGAAAGTTAGCCAAAGGCTACTTAGTAAGTTTGAGCATGAGCCTTGAATAGTAACCCTGTTCTATTAACCCCAAGACTCAATAATCATGGCGATCGCAAATAGACAGACTAGAGAAATTGCTATTCTCACAACCCATATCCAAAGACTTTTGGATAAAAGCATCGCAACTATCGTGATAGCCCCAAAAGTGTGAGACACAACAAAGGCTACTGCAAGACCCAGCAGCGCTAGCAAAAAATAGCCTATTTACAAAGTGTGAATTTTGCTAAAGCTGATTGCGTAGGCGTAGCCCGTCGTAGACATCGCCAAGACCCTACGAAGGAATGAACATCACTGGAGTAACGGGGTTAACGGCAGCGCAGTTAGTAACGCTGAAAGCTTTAGGGGCAGTGGAAGATGCAAAGCAAAAATAAAAGGTAAAAGAATGAATTTTGCCTTTTCCTTCATCCTTTTACCTTTTTTATGTACCTGATGCTTATTTCATGTTAGCCCTTGCGTCCTTCACTGCGGCAAAGAAAAATAATCCTGTGAGTGGAATGCTCAATGCCAGGATAATCGCCGTGGCTGTGAAACCAAAATCTGGTCGTCCGTAACTGAGTTCAAAAATCGAACCGACAGCCGCGATCGCACTTACACAAGAACCACCCAGAAATAAACCGCTTTTTGGAGTTAAATACACTACTAGCCCCCTATGTGATTGGTTTCACCGCTTGATACGAGAAGCCATTCTTAGATAGCTCCTGGACTAAAGTCAAGGAGTTTTCCACACGGTCTACAAATACCACGCCATTAAGGTGATCCATTTCATGCTGAATGCAGCGTCCCAGGAGGTCATTAGCCTTTAATGTCCGGGGACGACCGTATTCGTCTTTATAGGCAATTTCTACGACTTCGGGGCGCTTTACGTCTAGATATACATTGGGAATACTCAAGCATCCTTCTTGGGCAACGGAGATGTCGCGGCTGACTTGTTTAATGGTGGGGTTAATCAGCACCAAAGGTTGATTAGCTGCGTTCTCTGGTTCCAGGTCGATGACAATTAGTTGTTTGTGAATTCCCACTTGGGGTGCAGCCAAACCAATGCCATCTTTGCTATACATAGTTTGCAACATTTCGCGCACCACTTTGCGGAGTTCGTCATCCACTTTCGCAACTCGCTTTGCAGCTTGACGTAGGACGCGATCGCCTAAATAATGAAGCTCCAAAGGTGGATTTTTTAACTTTTTTTTCTCTACAGCAATTTCAGAGGGCATGAGTCTTTATGGCTAGATGGTGAAAATTCCTACTACAATTCTATCAATCTCAGTTAGAGGATGTTTAAAAAGTCCTGGAATAGACCAAAAACCCTGCTTCCATTCCTCTCTGTGCTTGCCTAACGGCACGCTGACACCAACGGGGAGAGGCTTTGGAACCCCTATTTCATTCTAAGGAAGGCTTGCTAGGGGTGGTTATGTCATTAAACAGTTACTTTTTAAGCTTCTGAGCCTACCCAATGTGGAATCGATTGTAGGTCAATTAACAGCCATTCCTTATTCACGCCTGATTGCAACTAAGATTCCTATACAATATTTTTTTCTTAGTAAAAGATTTTTTCAATCTATTTTCTATTCATGGAAACCTATGTTTAACAATATTTTCTCGCATCATCACCACATTGATCAACTAAATATATTAAACACTTAAAACGAAGACCAACGACTTGTTCATAAAAAGGGTTCAATTTGCACAAAGGGGGAATGTGAAACAGAGTCCGCCCGAAAAGTGTAACAGTTCTTTCAAAAGGGCAATTGGAAGGAATTATTTTGCACAATATTCGGGCCAGTTTAGGATTATGTATTTCTACGGACTCAAGCTGATATCGAATCTGGTTTAATAAGTTATTATCCAAATTGGCATTGTTTAAGAAGTTCATAAGTTCCATCTCTTTCAATCAATCTGTTCATGCTTTCAAATTACTACGATCCCCACAGAAAAACATCGTATAATTACTAAACTATTTTCCCCCTTTTTTGAAGGCAATTCAAAAGGACAGTAAAATTGCTGAGGAACCAGAACAGCTAGCCAATTGTGATCAATAACTGTTAAGAGCAACAGTGATTATGTCTGTAGTGAATGGCATAAATATAAGGTAAATGGCCGAGACAGCAGCAGGGCAGAGGAGCAGGAAGGAAGCAGCAATATATAAAAGCTGATATATTGGCAAAGTTTGCACGATTGACTATAAATAGTGGTGTTATTGATGCAAAGACGCAAAAGCTGAACTTAGTGCTTTGGCGTTAAGTTCAAATTTTGAGGTGATGTGTGTTTAAATCTTTTACGAAACTTGACTATCTGCTCAAAGAAACTTTCCTGGGTTTAATGCGGGGGGGGTGGATGAATTGGGCAGCGGTGAGTACTGTGACAGTGTTACTATTTTTATTTGGCTTGAGTTTGCAAACCTCTTGGCAAGTCGAAAAACTCCTCTATCAGTTTGGTAGTCAGCTAGAAGTTTCCGTTTATCTCGAACCGGATACGCAAGGCGAAAGCATTGAGTCACTAATCGCAACAATGCCAGAGGTAGCGGCGATGCAAACTATTACCAAAGAACAAGCCTGGACTAAGTTAGTTAAGGAAATGAGAATTTCTGATATTGAGGGTGTTACCCAGCAGCTAGGCGAGAATCCTTTGGTTGATGAGATGAAGGTGAAAGCGCGTAATTCTCAAGTTGTGCCAACCTTAGCAACACAGTTGGCTAAATTGCCGGGAGTTAATACGGTGCAGTATGTGGATGAAGCAGTTAAACGCATTGCCCAATTGCACCAAGGTCTGAACTGGATTACTTTAACAGTTACGATTATTCTGACTTTAACAGCGATCGCAGTTACTACTACGACAATTCGGCTGATTGTCATGGCGCGACGCCAGGAAATTGAAATTATGCAACTCGTGGGAGCAACCTCTGCTTGGATTTACCTCCCGTTTATTTTACAAGGAATTACCTTCGGTTTGGTTGGTGGTGCGATCGCTTGGAGTTTCATTTCAGTAATTCAACAGTTTCTCGGTAAGTTGCTAGCCAATCAACCTGAGTTTATTCAAGCTATCACCAACGGGGTGCAACTCACTCCAGCCGAAATTTTACTATTACCTCTGATTCTCTTAAGTTTCGGTGCAGCTGTAGGATTAATGGGAAGCTTATTCGCTGTCCGACGTTTTGCCAAAGGTTAATCATTAATCATTGGGCATGGGGCATTGGGCATTGGGCATGGGGCATGGGGCATGGGTAAAGGACAAAAACTTATGAAATCGCAATGGGAATGTTTTCTGCAAAATCTCGGTGTATGGGAAGGTTCATTTACTACTTTTTCTCCCGAAGGTAAACTTCTGAACGATACTCCTAGCCATCTTTCCCTAGAAGGTTTAAACAATAACCAGACGGTACGCCTAACTCTGAGCCGTTCAGGGGGAGATGATCTAATTAGAGAATATAGTTCTGTGGGAGGGGGTCTACTATTATTTGAAAATGGTTCATTTTCTGAAGGTTTAATTCAGCTGGGCCCATTTTCAGAATTCGGTGCAGAACTCGCTTTTGTTCATGAAAATCGCCGCTTCCGTCTGGTGCAACTGTTTGATAAAAACGGTCATCTAAATAGACTAACTCTCATTCGAGAACATCTAGCCGGAACCCCAGCAGCAGAACGTCCACCTTTGCAGATACATGACTTGTTGGGTGAATGGCAAGGCCAAGCAGTGACAATATATCGAGATTTGCGATCGCCTGATATTTACTCTACAACTTTGAAAATACAACTTGATGATACTGGGCGATTAATTCAAAGTACCTCTTTTGGCGATCGTACAATTACCTCAACTGCTACTATCAAAGGTTCCATCGTTCTTTTTGACCAAGATCCCGAAAAGCAAGTACAAGTATTATTGTTACCTGATGGCGCTTCTACAACTTCTCCCCTCAAGGTGCAATTACGTCAACCCTTATTCTTAGAAGCGGGTTGGTTAATCCAGTCAAATCTGCGCCAGAGAATGATTCGCAGCTATAACGATAAAGGCGAATGGGTTAGTCTGACATTAGTTACTGAAGAAAAAGTGTAAGGGATTTGTGAGTGCGATCGCTTATCTCAGGTAATTTAGAGTAAATATTCTTCAGATAACTGGGCTAGTTCTAACCTTAAAATCTTGATTGCGATGAATAGTAATTGACAGAATTTTATCTAATTTAGAGTTTTGATAGATATGATGACTGTCAGTAATTCTTCGCAAAACCCAACCTTTTTGCTCTACAATCTTACACAATCGAGAACTTAGCCTTCCTAATTTGTAAACAGTATGAGCAATAACAATTTTTGGCGAACTGCTTACCAGTTATTTAAACCAGAGGAACCTTTAGCGACACCTGAAGGCTTAAAAAGTTTTTACGTCCAGAGAGATAATAGTCCGGTGGATAAGCTTGTTAGCTTGCTAGAAATGGAAGATGACCCAGCTAAATTTTTACTAGCTGGTCATCGAGGTGGGGGTAAAACTACTGAACTGCGACGATTAGAACAAAAATTAGCTGATAAGTACGCAGTCGTTTGGATTGATACACAAACATCGTTAGACAGATATAACATAGGCCATGCGGAAGTTGTAGTTTTAATTGGCTTACAAATTGCACGTCAAGTTATTCAATCTAATTGGCTTTTTAAAAAGGATAAATTATTACAAGCTCTCTTGGAGAGCTTAAAAAGCGTCGTTTATCAAGAAAAAGGAAATCAAACCGAAAGTTTGGGAATGCCATAATTTATCGAAAAGGCAGGAATAATTCTCAAACGTGGTTTAACCACAGAAGTTACAAAAACTCTCAATGTCCGTCCTTTACTGAGTGAAATTATCACCATAGTCAATAATATTATCGAAGCTGCGGAAAAAGAACAAAAGCAAAAATTATTAATTATTGTTGATGGATTAGATAGACATGACCAAGTAACAGCTTTGGAAATGTTTTCTAGCTCTTTGTTAATAGAATTAAACTGTCATATTATCTATTGTATTCCTATTTCGCTGCGATATTCTCCTAGTTTTCGTCAGCCAATGGAAACCTTTCAAAAATGTTTGGATTTAAATAATCCTCCTGTTTTTGATTGTGATGATAACTTACGTCCAACTCATAATCCTAATCACAAAGGTCGGGAAATTCTAATTAATGTCATTAACAAACGGATTACCAGTTTAGGCGATAGCCACAAAGGTTTATTTAATCCTGATGCGCTAGAATTAATTTGTAAAAAAAGTGGCGGGGTGATGCGAGATTTAGTCAGATTAGCACGCACTACCTGTGAAATTGGGTTGCGGAATAAATTGACTCTTATAACTTTAGAAACAGCAGAAGAGGCAGTACGAGAAGTGCGTAAGGAATATAACTTAAATGATTACCACTACCCTGAACTTGATTTAATTCATCGGACTGGAAAATTGACCACTAAGGCACATAGCTTGCCAAGTAAGGGTGAATTTATTATTTGTGACGAACTTTTACAAAATAAATTAGTTTTAGGTTATTATAACTCAATGCAAGAGTCTTGGTTTGATATTAATCCTATTTTAATAGAAGATTTAGAACGTTGGCAAACTGCTAATCATCATCTTTAAGGCTGTGACTTCCCATCAATAGATTACTAATTATACGCTGGTGTTGTGTATGCTTTTCCAAGATAGCTACTCTCTCAGTGAAGCTGACAAAGCAGAATTAAATAAATTAGTCAGCGTATTAGAAATTTCTAGTGGTACAACAATTATCTTTGCTATTGCACCAGAGAGTAGTCCTCAGCATCCAGTTGTGAGACAGCTACAAGAATCTTTAGCAACCAGCGATGAAAAGTTTACATTTGAAAAGTTTTTTTATAGTCAAAACTCCTTCCATAATTTTCTGTATAGCTTAGATGATCATCAGCAGCGTAATCTAGAAACTGGACGCAGGTTGGTAATGGCATTTGGAATTGACCAATTACCGACACCGCGCTTGGTGAAAGAGATGAAGCAGTTAAATTTAGGAAGAGAAGAGTTATTTGGTAGAAATTTAATCTTGATTTTGTGGCTAAATAATGCAGGTTTTTTAGATGAGTTTCGTCATCGTGCGCCAGATTTTTGGGATTGGCGAGAAAAAATAGTGGAATTTGAAACGCGAAATCCTTTACTTTATCCCTATTTAGAGTGGCTCATTGCGGAAAATTCTTATCTAAAAATGAGCGGCGTGATGCAGGTAAATCGCCAAGTTGATATTTTTCTCGACCAAATTTATGTTTCTCTACAAGCACAATGGCGACAACAAGTAGCAGATACTTCTGAACGCAGTCAACGCGAACTTGAGATGCTGACTGTACGGCAAGTTCAGAGTAGTAGTAGATTGAAAGACATGGGTTTTGGTAGCGATGATTGGGATGAACCTTGCGATTACGAACCGCTACCAAAAGAATTTATATCAGCATCAGTTTCCAGCACTAAAACGGTTACACAAAAGGTAGATTTAGCTGATGCTGTGCGGGATAACTTATATAGTGTCATTCTAGGCGCTCCTAGTGCGGGGAAAACTACCCTGCTGCGTTATTTAGCACTACATTTTGCGATCGCAAAAAGAGATAATTTAGAAACAGTCATTGTTGATAATGATGCAGTTGAGGATAATCAGAAGAAAGAGTTAGGTAAAACTGTATTACCTGTTTTCTTTCGGATTGCTGATTACGCAGAAAAATTAAAACAACAACCTGAGTTAACTTTACTTGAATATCTGCGTCAGTTTTACCGCCAGTGGGAAGCTCATTTTCAAGCAGAGGGAGAAATAGAAACCGAGGTGGCGGGGTTGTTGTTGGATGCTATGCGTCAAGGAAAGTGCTTGATGCTACTTGATGGGTTAGATGAGGTATTTGACCAAGAAAGCCGCAAACAGATTGTAGAACGTATTAACAAGTTTGTTGATGAGTTCCCTAGCAACAAATTTGTGATTACCAGCCGTATTGCTGGCTACCGCGATGTGCAACTCAGCAGTCGGTTTGCAGAGTTTACTATTGAAGATATGGACAGCATACAGGTAGAGCGCTTCTTGTATCGCTGGTGTCGAACAGTTGAAAAAGCACAGCAGCCAGATGCTAGCGAGGAGCAATGGCTAAAAAAAGGTACGGAGCAAGCGCAGGATATTTTACTGGCTATTCAAGGTAATCCTGGTGTAGAGCGATTGACAGCAAATCCCTTGTTGTTAACTATCTTGGCATTAATTCACCGCAATGGCGATCAGCTACCTAACCGACGAGTCAAGCTGTATGAGTTGGCGGTGCAAACTTTGACAGAAGATTGGCAACTAAGTAAAAAGTTGCCTGATGCACCAAGGGTAGTTTTAAAAGAAACTGAGGTAGTGGAACTTTTAGCACCCCTAGCGTACTGGATGCACGAGGAGAAGCCTTCCGGTTTGGTAACGCAAAGGGAAGTGGAGGAAAAATTAGCAGAAAAGCTGGCGGAATTCAACGATACCGAACCGGAATCAGACTCCGTGCGTCAAGCCGTAGGGGAATTTTTGCGGAAGGTGCGGGAAACAACAGGTTTATTTGTGGAACGAATACCTGGTTTTTATGGCTTTATGCACCTGACCTTTGAAGAGTATTTTGCAGCGCGTTATATTGCGGATAAAGAACAAAGTGAAATTCTGGAACTAATTCAAAAACATTTGAACGAGCCACGTTGGAATGAGCCGCTTTTACTAGCTTTGGGGTATTACGGAAGTCATTTTTCAGCGCAATTTAAGAAGTTAGCCGAGAAATTGTTTATTAATTTAGACAAATATCAACCTGTGCTGCAACATGGGGAAATAAAAATTACTGCATCTAATGATGCAACTATTATTTATTTAAAGGAAGATGAATCAGCAAATAACTTAGAAAAATTAGAATTTAAGCTTAGAGATTTGTTGTTTGCAGGACAGGTAATTGCTGAAATTGAAATTAATAGTATTGTTATTAGCAAAAAACCAATTTCTAAGTTAGTTATTACCTATCTTGGCATAGATAGAGATTATGAGGATGATATTACTAAGCAACTACTGAGGCTGTTACGCAAAATTGGAATATTTTCTCAAAAAGCTGGAGTAATAAATTTATTAAAAGAAGCAGCTAATGACTTAACGTTGTCTGAAGAAATTCGGATTAAAGCAAAAACTGCTATTCTTTATGTTGCTTGCGGTGAATCAACAGGATTGGTTGATTGCGTAACAGAAATTGTCAACAATTTAGAGCCTTCATTGTTTTGCGGGATAAGGGATTTGGTTCAAGAACTGGGTGATGAAATGACACCTGCTCTTGAAAATACTCGTCAGCATTATAATACTGATGAAAGTTGCCAAACAGCGTTAAACTTTCTTACGGCTATCTCTTATCTTCGTAAAGATAAGTATGATAAATCTATTGAAATCTTGGAACTGATAACTAATAAATTAGATAGCAAGGTCAGTGTTTATATTGATTGGTGTTTTGCTATTTCTTATCGAGAAAAAGAAGTATTTGAACAAGCATTTTTTTATTATCAAGAATGTTCTGAAAAGTTTGAAAAATATAATATTGAACCATCGGCGGTTCTAATTTTTTGGAGAGATCGAGGTATTTGTCATAGATTAGATGGCAAGTATGAGCAAGCTTTAGATTATTTTCAGCAAATGCTGAGTATTAGCAAAGAAATTAATAAACTTCAAAATGAATCATTAGCTTTGTATCACATAGGCAAAACTTATCAAGATTGGGGTAAATATGAGCAAGCCATCAATTACTTCCAACAAAGCCGTGACCTTTATCAACAACTAGGAAAAGATAAAGATGTAGCTGATCTGTGGTACTGGCTAGGGAATTGCTATCGAGAATGGGGTAAATACGAGCAAGCTATTGAGTGTGCAAATCAACACTTAGCCATTTATCAGCAGTTGGATGACCAAGTAAATATTGCTGATGCTTATCGGCAATTAGGATGGATTTATCAAAAATGGGGTAAATTTGAGGAAGCCATCAATTACTTTCAACAAAGCCGCGACCTTTATCAAGAATTAGGCAAAGATAAAGATGTAGCTAATCTGTGGTACTTGCTGGGGGATTGCTATCGAGAATGGGGTAAATCAGAGCAAGCCATCAATTACTTTCAACAAAGCCGCGACCTTTATCAACAATTAGGCAAAGATAAAGATGTAGCTAAATGTTATCGACAACTTGCTTCTTGCCAATGTTTATTAGCAAATAATCATTTAGATTTAACAGAAATAGTTGATTTACTTGCAGAAGTTGAAAAAAATCTTCGCCAAGCTAGAGAAATAAATACCGTAGGTGAATATCAAGAAAACCTTGCTTACAACTATACTACTCTTGGTTTACTCTACTCACAACGTCTACGTTTATTACCTAACCAAGACACATCAATTCCAGAAAAAGCTGCTCTATTTGAAGAGTATTATTCCAGAGGCTTAACCTATCTTGATGAACTAGGGCAAACAGTAAATAAAGCTGAAGAATCTCTCGATATGGCTCGTGCTTACCTAGAGATAGAAGCCTTAGAAAACCTGAATTATAGCGAAGAAATTGCTCAAACATCTCTGCAAATTTTTCAAGAGTATAACCGTCAAAAACTAGAAGCCTCAGCACACAAGTTATTGGGCGAAATTTACCTCAAACGTACCCAAGAAAATCAACTAGGTGCAGAAACAATGGCTACCGAGTTTTTAGCCGAAAGTTTGCAAATTTATCGAGATTTAGATTTACAAGAAAAAGCTGTCGAGGTAGAAGAGTTAATAAATATTAGAAAAAAATAAGTGATAAAACATATTTATGAATTTTGATAATTGGCATAAGTGCAATCACTAATTGTCTGAGATTACAACACTCATAGCAATGCTACTTTACCGATTGTATCTTTAAGGTAGCCCAAGAAACCTCAAACTACGTTACGGTGTAGTAGGTTTGTTAGACTGCGATCGCACTTTGGTTTTAGAATGGTAATCAGGCAATTTGAAGCGTGCTAGGCTCAGGAATAGATTCACCTTCTACTTGCCAAGCTTCCAAGTACATTTCAATCACTTCTTCGCCATTGCGAATAGCTTCCTCACGAGTTTTGCCATGAGTGCAAGGCATAATAACGCGATCGGCAAACTCTGGAATTGTGACTAGGAAAAGCTGATCTTCATCAGACCATTGAAGAATCATACTATATCGATTCATAAATCCTCGTCCTCCCTTAACTCTTGGAGTTCAGTTAATAAACTTGCTAACTGTTTTTCTAGGTAGATTGGCACATCGTCTCCATCCTTACCGGGAATTGTTAGTGTTTTTTTGAGCAAAGGATGACGCCAACGCTCATGACTACCTTTACCACGCTTAGGTAGATAAATGAATCCTTCACGCGCAATCTGAGCTTTTAATTCCCGAACTTTCCTGGGCATGAATGTTATCTAGTTTTCTACCCTATTTTCTCACAACCAAACTCAGCATCACAACTTTCGACCTCTACTGCAACCGTGTTAAAAATTTTACATATTACACCAAAAAACAGCGGCATTGCAATGCTTGCTTAAGTAAGGCTTGATATTCTTCATCCTCAACCCGATAAGCCCCAAACCTCTCCAAATGCGGATTCATCATTTGGGCATCGAAAAACACAAATTTCCTCTGACGCAATCTTTCCACCAACTTGACCATTGCTACCTTTGAGCCTTCGGGAATGCGGTAAAACATCGACTCGCCAATGAAAGCACCGCCAATGACAATCCCTAAAATTCCCCCAGCTAATTCGTCACCCTGCCAAGTTTCAAAACTATAAGCATAACCATTCTGGTAAAGTAGCCAGTAAATCTTTTCCAATTCTGGTGAAATCCAAGTTGTTTCGCGGTTAGCACACCCAGCCACCACAGCTTGGAAGTCCCGATTAATGTCCACTGTAAAACGCTCTTGATTCAAGACACGCTGCAAAGACTTGGGGTAGCGAAACCGATCATCCAATGGAATGAAAGTCCGATCGTTACTTCCATACCAACTCAGGCGATCGCACTCATCAGCCATGAGAAAATAGCCTTGTGCATAACCATCAACAATAGCCGCGATATCATATTCCATAAATAAATATAAAAAAAACACCAGAGAAACGCCATTTGATCCTATAAATCATCCTCCGCGTTCCTCTGCGTTTACCTCCGCGTCCCTCTGCGTTTAAAATAAAAAAAATGACTCAACCAATTCCACCGATCACCTTACCACCGCCTGAAAATCCGCTGCTCGAAGGTGAATGGTTACGAGAGCGTTTACAGCGGTGGCTGGATACAGAATTTATCCCCGAAGCAGTCAACCAAAAGATTGCCCAACGAGCCGCACAGATTTTTGTGCGTCAACGGATGGAAGGAGAAAACGACCTTGGTTCTCTGGTAATTGCCATTGTCACAGAGATGCAGTCGTATGATTTTTCCAATAGCTTCTACGGAGAGTTTGCGATCGCTAACGCCGTCAGCGATCTACTCTTAGAAAGTCTGGGAATTGATAAATGTTGTGGTCAATAATTTTTGTCATTTGTCATTAGTCCTTTGTTATTTACCAATGACTAATGACTGTTGACTACCAACTAGACTTAACAACTCCAGGCAATAGACCTTCATGCGCCCATTCCCGCAGCACGTTCCGAGACAGTCCAAAATCGCGGTAAACACCTCTAGAACGGCCAGTCAACCAGCAACGATTGCGGTGGCGAGTGGGCGCACTATTCCGGGGTAGCTGTTGAATCTTCCGGTGAATTTCCAGTTTATCTAGGGGAGATGCTGCACTTCTGAACTCTTCCAGAAGGGCTTCCCGCTTGTCAGCATACTTTTCTATCAACCTGGTGCGCTTTTTCTCGCGCTCAATCATGCTCTTCTTTGCCATACATTTTTTAATTAATTAAAAGACAGCATTTTCCATTCTACAGTCTATCAATCAATTCTAGGGTTTTTGTGTTGCCCACTGGTCTGTCTGAGTTGAAACTGACTAGAAGAGGGAGGGGAGTAGGGAGTAGGGAGTAAGGGAGCAGGGGAAGCAGGGGAGGCAGGGGAGGCAGGGGGAGAAAAACTGGATAATGACGTTGAATGCAGGAATTGAGTAATTTAATTCTTGGATGTCCCTCAATAAATTTAGTTGCTCTGAATCCCTGTTGGCAGGGGGAACTTAACATCCTTCTCCCCTGCCCCCTGCCTTCCAAAACGATTGATTATTTTTTTAGTTGGAAGTCCCTTAGGGTAATTATTTCTCCATCAACCTAAACCTAAATGCTTTTGCAATGTTTGGCGCATCACTTCTACAGGAACAGTTTCCTGCTGCAACCAAATTTTTAATGCTGCTACCCCTTGTTGAACTAGCATTTCTAATCCATCGATCGCAATTGCACCTTGTTTTTCTGCCCGCTGTAGAAATTGCGTTGGTTTAGGGATATAGATCAAATCATAAGCGATCGCACCCTTTGGTAAATTCGCTATTTCCTCTACACTCAAAGGCGACTCATCAACCTTGGGATACATACCTATGGGGGTTGTGTTTACCAGCAGATTAGCTTGGGGAATTAGCTTTGGCAATTGTTCCCATTGATGAACTTGTAAATTTTCACTTATGGGTGAATTGCTCCAACTATTGCTAAATTCTTGTAATCTCTGCACACTACGCCCAACAACATGAATTTTGGCAAAACCTAGTTGATGACAACCTGCTACAACTGCTCTAGCTGCGCCACCATTGCCTAAAATTACTGCTACCTTTTGACTCCAATCTTGCTTATACGTTGTCTGCAAAGGAGCGATAAATCCTTCTATATCTGTGTTTGTCCCCACCCATTGATTATTTTGGCGACTAACAGTATTCACTGCGCCTATAGCTTGAGCAACAGGGGTAATTTCTGAAAGCAGAGGCATGATTGCCTGTTTGTGGGGGATTGTAACACTAAAGCCGACAACCCCAATAGCCGCGAAACCTGCGATCGCTATTTCTAAATTCTCTGGTGCTATGGGAAGGGGAAGATAAACGTAGTCTAATCCCAAATTAGCGATGTCTCCGACGAGCTTCGCTAACGCAGCATTATGCATCACTGGTGACAGCGAATGCTCCACCGGATATCCAATTACCCCTAATAGCTTAGTTTTGCCTGTAATCATTTTGTTATTTGTTATTTGTTATTTGTTATTTGTTATTTGTTATTTGTTATTTGTTATTTGTCATTTGTTATTTCTCCCTCATCTCCTCCAACTAGTACAGGTCGGCATAAATAAAGCTACCATTTTAAAACTGGCAAAAGCCTTGATATACAACAAAACTTTTGACTTTTGACTTTTAACTTTTGACTTCCGCCTTGCGGTGCTAGCCTACAATTATTAAAAGCTACTTAACAATTCTTTGAATCATGCAGGCAACTACAGCCCTCTCTACAACCCCAATTCCTGGTAAATATTGGCAGTGGCGCGGGCACAACGTTTACTATGTGCGTGCGGGAGAGAAGCAAGGGCAACGTCCGCCTTTGCTTTTAGTACATGGATTTGGTGCTTCCACAGACCACTGGCGCAAGAATATCACAGGATTGTGTCAAGATTTTGAAGTATTTGCGATCGACCTTTTGGGGTTCGGGCGATCGGCAAAACCGAAATTGCAGTATAGTGGCGACTTGTGGCGTGACCAACTCCATGATTTTATCAGTGAAGTAATTGGTCAAAAAACAGTATTAGCTGGTAATTCCCTTGGTGGCTACGCTAGCTTGTGTGTTGCAGCACAACGTCCCGACAGTGCGGCTGGTTTAGTTTTGCTCAATAGTGCAGGGCCTTTTAGTGAAAGCCAACCTACATCGGAGCCTGAAGCTTTACAATCAGAAATTGAGGCTCCCAAACAACCCACTACTTTGCAGAAACTTCTTGGTGACGGCACTAAGTGGATTTTTCAACAACCTTTAGCCCAGCTTTTGTTATTTCAATACGTGCGACAACGTTGGGTAATTCGCCAAACTCTAGAAAAAGTTTATCTTGACAAAAGTGCCATTACAGACCAATTAGTAGAAGAAATTTCTCGCCCTGCTTACGATTCTGGCGCAATGGAAGTATTTGTGTCAGTCTTTAGCAGTCCTCAAGGAGAAAAAGTTGATGTGCTACTAAAGCAATTAACATGTCCATTGTTGATGTTGTGGGGAGAAGCTGACCCTTGGATGAATGCTAGAGAACGTTCCCAGAAGTTTCGTCAATATTATCCTGAACTCAGAGAACATTTCCTAACAGCAGGTCATTGTCCTCATGATGAAATACCTGATAAAGTAAACCAACTTTTAGGCGATTGGCTTTTGTCTATTACTAAGTAATACGAACCTTTCCCTGCCTTGAACTAAAGTTAAATTTTGTCCCTCTCGCTCGTCGGAGAGGGACAAGTTTTGTGTAATAAAACCTCTGAGAGACCTCTCTTCTTCTTTGTTTATAATAATCCCTCCAATTCAGCGAATTTACGCAAGCGTGGTAGACACTGGCGCTGATAAAAACTGCTTAATGTCGGAATTGACAACCCAAATTCTTCAGATAATTCTTTCCAGCTAACTTCTGGGGGTAGGCGTTTAAGAATTAACACCTGACAATTCACATCTGGACGCCCTTTAATATAAGTACTGCACAGTTCTCCTTCAGAATCTGTCTTAACCCATATTTCCAAGTCTTCCAGAATGGGAGGTGCTTGGGGGGTAGCCGGGAGGTTATCTACAGGATCAATGGTTTCTCTTATTCCACCCGATCTAGACTGACGAACCCGAAGAGGAACTGTTGTGGCTTGTTCCCGATTCTGATGAATGTAAAAGTCTTGTAGTCTTCTTTTGAGGTAAGCATTCAGCCAAGTAATGACACTGCCATAACTGGAGTCATAGATTTGACCTGTCAAACCTTCACAAACATTGCGGCAAAAATACAACCAAGTTTGTTGTAGTGCATCTTGATAGTAGGGAGTAGTTTCCCTCCAGAGTCTATTTGCTGTCAAGCGAATAATTTGCGTGAGCAGCTTCTGACGCTGAGGACTTCCAGGTTGGTGTCCACAGGCTTCGGTCACTAAGCGGCGTAGCTGTTCATCGAATTGAACCATGACAATCTTGAGGCACAAAGCAAGAATATCTTAGTATTGCCTATAACAACACTTTAAAAAATCCCCTTTGTCAAGATGGTGTATGTTTTGTCAAAGGGATTGGGGATTAGATGAAATATTAGGGTTCAACTAATTTTTTCCAGTCCCCAGTCCCTAATCGCCTCAATTTAATCCAATCCAAGAAACTAAATTTTCCCACCAGGAATATGTCAGATTACCAACACTCAGTTTCATCTTCTTGCGAATGTCTTGAATATTCCAGTTGGTTAATCTAGCTAGAGTTTGCGCCTCTTGCTCAAAACGCTTGGGCAAAGACTGTTTGTATTTTTTACCTGCCTCACATTGAAGTTCCCCTTGAAATGGATGTTGCAAAATATAACGCCCTTGGAAAGATTCACGGTTGGCAGTTTGTAGGAAAGTCAAGTCTTCAGGGAATGTGTCACGGGTGTAGCGAACATGCAGACGCGAGATGAAGACGTTATTAGTAGGAAAGGGGCGACCAAAACTGGGGAATACTGGCCCATCACTAGGAGGGTTATCAAGTAGCCAAAATACGCCTGCTTCCTTGAGTTCCTCTGAAGTCAGGGGATCAGCAGAACAGGGATCGCAACTACCCATGTCCCAAGCGTATTCCAAAAAACCAACCCTTCTGCCTTCTTTGGTGTAAGCGGTTTGGAACAGGGATTTGTAGAATTCACCAAATTCATTTTTGATAAATATGGGAAGATTGGCGTTGGTGGGGATTTTCACCGTCCGATAGTTAGTGATTTCTGCCCCTCCTTGAGGCGAGAGAATATAGACAATTAAATCCTGCTCTGTCGTAGCATTGATCATGCCTAAACGAATTGGCAGCATGAACTTGGGCGATTGATAGGAAATTTGTAGCGGACGGAGGAACTGGTAGCCAGATTCCTCGAATTTATCCAAGTTGACTTTGGCAACAAAGAATTTCATTGAGGAACGAATATAGGGCTGAAGTAACTGTTTTGCTCCTTGAGGAATTTTGTAGCCATTGCGTGTGAGCCAAGTTTCCAGCCCGCCAGATTCTTTCGCGCTGAGGATCACGATGTCATATTCGCCCACGTTGAAACGTGCTTCCACCGTCACACCCAAACTGCGATCGCTTATCTGAGATGTGATACTATTTCCTGCTGGTGCTCTTGCAAAATTTATTGTGTTTTTGAAAAATAGTGGTAGTGGGGCACAAGGGTCTGGGTCAAAATATTCTACCAATCGCGGCGCACTAAAAGCATCTAGGCGCTCGATAATCTTGGGTTCTGCCACACGAACTTGCTCTTTTTTCAGTACCGTTGGTACAGGTACGACTATTGCAAAATCTTTGACTTCGCCTTGGTAATCGTTTGCCATTGTCAAGACAGTGCGATCGCCATTTCGTGCTATTACCACCTGAGAAGCTTTGTTATACAGTTTCGTATCAGCTTTAGCTACATAAAATCCACAAAATGCCCAGGCTGCGGGTGCAAAGCAAAACACAGCTACAACTGCCAACAGTAATGGCATTAAAAGTCGAAAAAATCTCATTTTATACCTCTACTTTTTTATTTTTTTAATGCTGATTTTTTAATACTGAGTTAGGAGTTAGGAGTTAAAAGTTCTCCCCCTGCTCCCCTATATCCTTCTTGCCAAGAAAATCGTGGGGCTGACCAGAGAACATCTAACAGAATGGTCAATGGTGCAAGGGCAAACAGCGCCCAGAAAACTGCGGTAGAAACAAAGAAGTAATTTCGCAGGATAAAAGTTAATCCGGCGATGCAAAATGCCCAAACCACCCGCCCAATTCTCGAATTGGGAATTGATCGCGGATCTGTAATCATAAATAGGGCGAACAGCAGTAAAGACCCGCTCATCAGCCGATGCCAGTAGACATCCCAAGTCCAACCCAGCCAGAGATTGCGAATCGCTTCTAGCAATGAATAGCTACCCAAAAAAGCTGCTGTGGTATCCCAGCGACCAACGCGCTGCAAAATCATGCCGCCAGTGCCGGCAAATAAGAGTGCATACCACCACTCTTCACCCCATTGTCCTGGCGAAACCCAAGCATCGGGAGTCAGAATCAAGGCGGAAATAATACCAAAATTAGCAGGGTTGAAGAAATGCTTATTACCGAATTGAAAGAGAAATTTGCTAGCGATCGCACTTGTTGCCGCTATTACCATTGTCGTCCAGTGATCAGCCCGCAACAGCAGGCTCAGTCCCAGCGAGGTAATTAAAGCACTGCGAAGATTCGTAATTTGTCCTACCCTGCGGGTTTGCCCTTGACGTTCTCGTTCGCGTAGCGTCTCCGTCAGGAGAAGAGTAGCCGCAGAAGCGTCTATGTTATTAGTTATTTGTCCGTTGTTGTTTGCCAATGACCAATGACTAATGACAAATGACAATAACGATTGGGTTATTAGACAAGTGGCGATCGTTATCCCAATCAACTCTGGTCGCAATGTCCAGTCTCGTGTACCGATTCCCACGACCAGGAACAAGCCCAGAAATGAAATTTGATAATCTCGTATATCTTTGAACAACATTAACTTTTCATACAGTGTTTATTCGTAGTTTTATCCTCAATTTAGACGAGTGGTAGGTCAAATAGTATTGCTCTTACAGATTTTTTACAAAATAGAACATTGAGACTCTCCAGCCGACCTTTTTCAACTAACTTTGAAGTGGTGATTGCCATATCAAAGCGATCGCTCTGATGTTTCAATCTATAAGGAACGCTTGTATCTATAACTTTCTATTTGTACAGTGATTAAGTTTTAGATATAAGCGAGTTAAGCTGTAGTTTCTAGCGCTTAACTGTCTTATATGAAGTAATCAGTATAGTTATGCAAGATTACGCAAAAAATAAAAAATTTTATGCAGCTAGCTCCCCTGTTTCCAATTTTCTACCGCATTCTCCAGCCGAGTTTTCCCAACTGCCTTTGGACTGGAAATCCTAACTCTAAAGCGATCGCACTGACCTTTGACGATGGGCCCCATCCTCAATACACACCCGAAGTTTTGGCAGTGTTAGACCGTTACAAGATTACAGCGAGTTTTTTTTGGTTGGGTGTTTGCGTCAACCGTTCACCAGACATTGCCAAAGCCATTAGCGATCGCGGACACTGGATTGGATTGCATGGCTACGATCATCGCTCTTTTGCCATGCTTTCCCCTAATGACCTGAAGGACAGCTTAGAAAAAACCAAAGTTGCCATCTACAATGCCTGCAATCTGCAACCTGAACAAGTGCGGGATGTCCGCCCCCCCAATGGTTTATTTACACCTGCTACTTTAAAATTGTTTTTGCAGTGGAATTACCGCCCGGTAATGTGGAGCGTTGTACCAGAAGACTGGGTGCGACCAGGCGTAACCACTGTGGTAGAGCGAATTATGCAACAGGTCAAAAATGGTTCATTGATTGTTTTGCATGATGGTGCTTGTGGTGGACAAGATGTTGCTGCCACAATTCAAATTCTCATTCCGCAACTGCTACAACAAGGTTATGAGTTTGTGACTGTTGATACTCTGTGGCAGCAAGCTAAAACTATAGGGAATGGGGAGTAGGGAATGGGGAAAAGAACTTGTCATTGCTCGTTGTGTGCAATATGACCGCACAATGGCATGAGGATTTTCGTCCATTTTCTAGTCGGGAGTATCAGCCTTTGGTGGCTGATATCCCAGTAGGCTTATGCTAGTTCCTAAAGTTGATGTGTGGCTAGAAAAGCTTCGACTTCAGCATCTGTTGGTTGAGAAGCGATCGCACCTGGTTTAATGGTAGTCAGTGCCCCAACAGCACTGGCATAGGTGACGATACGTTTTGCTGTTTCTGCATCCCGCAAGCTGTGGATGCCATGCTGACTTAGTTGGTGGATGAATCCTGCCAAAAAGCTATCCCCTGCACCAGTTGTATCAACTACGGGGATAGAAAATGAAGGTAATTTGCCTTCGTTCTCACCCAGACAATAGGCGCAACCGTTTTCTCCATCTGTTACCAGTACTCCGTCAATTGAAGCCAGGCGGTAAGTGATGGCTCCGGGATCTGCGGTTTCAAATAGCCATTCAGCTTCTTCTTTGGAGAGCTTGAGGAAATCGACTCGCTTAAATAATTCTGGAATTTTTTGATGAGCGATGTTTGGCTCGTCCCAAAATACAGGACGCCAGTTGACATCCAGCACAATCTTCAGGTCGTAATGTTCTGCTAACTCTAGGGCGCGGTGAATTGCCTGTTCACTTTCAGGATAGGCTAATTCCAAAGTACCCAAAACCAGAAAATCTGCATCTTCAAACAGCGAATTTGGTAATTGTTTAGCTTGCAGGCGAGTATCGGCAAATTCTGCTGTGTCATACTGACCAAATCCGGCGAAGGTGCGATCGCCAGCTAGATCCCGTGTAACATAAACTTGCCGCGTTGGTGCTGTAGGATGGCGTTGTACCCCTGTAGTTTCTACACCTACATCTTGTAATAGCTTGACCAGTGCATTCCCTGGTTCATCTTCACCAACGGCTCCGATAAATCCCGCTGGCGTCCCCAGCTTAACTAAAGCACAGGCTACATTAGCTGGTGCCCCTCCTGGATAGGGAGTCCAGGATTTAACTTCTTCCAGCTTTAGCCCTAATTGATCGGCTAAACAATCAAACAAAATTTCACCGAGGCACAAAACACGGGGATTGCTCATTTCATTTTAGATTTTAGATTTCGATTTTGGATTAATAATTTACAGTATAAAATCTACAACAATTATTGCTAATCTGTCGCCAGCCCTTCATAGAATTAAATAGCAATTTTTATTACTACATAACATCTGTATGCTTCTGACTATCGCCTAAATACCCTAATTATTTATACTTGACATTTTTCGTATTTAAGTATAAATAATCACCTTTATCCTTTTATGAATTATATTTTTGCCAACTTTAAATCCAAAGAAAATATTGACAATCGTATTACTGCTAACACTTGAAACCCCTCCCAACAAAAGAATCTTCTAGAATTAGAAAGAGTGATTAAGTACATATACCAAGGGAGGATAGAAATAGTCATGGCTGGTGGCAAGTCTGAGACCCCCGTTAGTCTGTCAGACAGAGAACTGCAAATTATCGACTTAGTAGCCGCTGGCTTAACTAACCAAGAGATTGCAGGAAAACTGGAGATTAGCAAGCGTACAGTTGATAACCATATCAGTAATATTCTTACCAAGACCGAGACAGAAAATCGAGTAGCTCTTGTCCGCTGGGCTTTACAGTGGGGCAAAGTCTGTTTGAATGATGTCAATTGCTGTCTTCTACCAAACCAGATGGAATAAACAATTTACTAGTAGCAACGTAATTGCTTTGGTCTGGTATATTGGCAAGCCAATTTTAAGGTTTACTGATTGTTCCTCTCTTCACGCCTTAGTATCAGTGTGAACACTCTACCAAAAGTTCCGAGTCCTTCACTCAGCCGGAGTTTATGTTAGTGGAGCCAGCTGACCCTCGGACTCGGAAACTATAAAAGATCAGAATTTCTTATTAAGCAGAACAGATGTAGGAATGGGGAATGGGGAATGGGGAATGGGGAATGGGGAATAAGAATTATTGATTAATAACCAATGCCCAATGCCCAATGCCCCATGCCCAATGCCCCATTCCCCATGCCCAATGCCCAATGCCCAAACTCAACAATCATCCACAAAAATTAGCAACAATTCAGTGGTGCAAGCGTTACATTTGAAAGAAATCTATGTTGCTCCATCGGCTTGGAGAGCAGTGTTTCAATGAATACTTCTGCTTCTTTTCAAAGTGGCTCGTCTCCCTTTGAATTTTTTAACTTTGATTTTACGACACCTGTATCTGAGAAAGTTTCAGGCCCAGAATACCGACCCTTAGACTTTCCACAACCAATACAAGATGCCGACTTACTTAGACAGCTATCGTTTATTCCAGGGTTGAAAGAAATTCTGATGATACGGCAGGTTCACGCTTTAGAACACGCTACTGTTTGGGTTCTTAGCGAATCAAAAAGTGCCTATCCTGCCAAAGGAGAACCTAGTAACGTTCAACTAGATAACGAACTATTAGGCGGTTTGTCTACTGAGCAAGGATTCTACCTCTATGGTGAGGTAAATATTAGTGATTTGCGGCGTGCGGTCATACTGGCTCGACATCGCCTCACTAGTGGAGAATGGGATTTGGCTGTACATCCCCGTTGCGGTACAAATTTATCAGTAGCAATGCTCTTAACAGCTGGACTAGCTGTCGGTGTGCATCTATTACTACCATTTCGACCAATCGAGCAACTTATCGGTTTGGGGTTAGCAGCAACGACAGCCGCCGAACTTGCACCTGATTTAGGTTCTATGGCACAGCGTTACCTAACAACTGCCATTCCTTTTAACCTAACAATTGAAAATATTACCCGTACACGCGACGTTTGGGGGCGTGAGGCACATTTTGTTAAAGTGGGTTGGCAAGAGGAAGGATGAGGGGGACAGGGTAAAATTTTCTCCCTTGTCTCCCCCACTCCCTACTCCCCACTCCCCACTCCCCTAAAAAAATTATGAGAAAACTTTACTTCTTACTCCCCGGTACAGATGGCAAATTTGCCTGTGGTGGTCTTTGGGCTGAATTAAAAGCACTTAATCTGGTTCAGCAATTCTGTAGTGCTGATGTTGTAACTTACCGTCAACGAGAAAAAGGTAAGCTTTTTATCGATGATTTGCTAAAACAGAAAAACTTAAGTGATGTAATCTTTGTTATCAGTTGGGGATTCGATATAGCTCAACTCGTGGCTAAACTCAAGCAATACAATGTTGTTTACCATGCACATAGTGCAGGTTATCCATTTACACTACCCGCAAGTATTCCGATCATCACTGTTAGCCGCTATACAATGGGATATTGGGGAGAAAAATCGCCCAATTCTCTGATTTATTATTTACCAAATCAAATTTCTGATGAGTTTCAAAATCTAGGTTTGGAACGGGATATTGATGTTTTAGTTCAGGCTCGGAAGTCTTCTGAGTATTTAATTAAAGAATTGATTCCAGCATTACAAAAACGTTGTAAAGTATTGGTTGTTGACTCTTATGTAGAGGATTTACCTGGGTTATTCAACCGAGCTAAGGTTTACCTCTATGATTCGGCTGAGTACTGGGCACAACAGCGTGTTAGTGAAGGATTTGGTCTACAACCAATGGAAGCTCTTGCTTGTGGTTGTCAAGTATTTTCTAGCGTCAACGGTGGACTAGCTGATTACTTAGACCCTGGATTTAATTGCTATAAAATAGCTGGATATTCTCAAGAATATGATGTCCAACGTATTCTGAAGGTGATTGATTCTTCAGGAGCTTTTAGTTTGTCTGAGGAGTTTTTGGCTGAATATCGAACTGAAAATATTATTAAACGTTTCCAAGTTATTCTGAATGAGTTAAATGAGTTTTTTGACCACAAAATCCAGCAGCCATCTAATATTAAAAGTTTGACGAGAATACGTGTGGCAAAATTACTCGCTCAGAGGATATATGGGAAGCTGAGGAAGAAATATTTTAAGTAATAGAAACGCACCGCAGAGGCGCACAGATCACAGAGAGAAGAGAGGAAACTGAATGAGTCGGCGGTTATTAGTTACTGGCGGTGCGGGGTTTATTGGGGCGAATTTTGTCCATCACTGGTGTCAGGTTTATCCAAATGATCGAGTGGTGGTGTTGGATGCGCTTACCTATGCGGGAAATCGCCTGAATTTGGCGCTAGTTGAGGGAAGAGAGAATTTTCGATTTGTGCAGGGGGATATTTGCGATCGCACCATCATAGACGAGTTATTATCAACAGAAAATATAGATACCATCGCCCATTTTGCTGCTGAATCTCATGTTGATCGTTCAATTCTTGGGCCGGCTGCTTTTGTTCAAACTAATGTGGTAGGAACTTTCACTCTGCTAGAAGCTTATCGGCAACATTGGGAGGCTAAAGCAAAGCCATCCGATTATCGTTTCCTGCACGTTTCTACTGATGAAGTCTACGGTAGTTTAGGCCCAGATGATGCAGCTTTTTGTGAAACTACACCTTACGCTCCCAATAGTCCCTATTCAGCCTCAAAAGCTGGTAGCGATCACTTAGTGCGTGCTTATTATCATACTTACAACCTCCCAACAATTATCACAAATTGTTCTAATAATTACGGCCCTTATCAGTTCCCCGAAAAGCTAATTCCTCTGATGTGCATCAACACTTTGATAGGTAAGCCATTACCTGTTTATGGTGATGGGAAAAATGTGCGCGATTGGCTTTATGTAGGCGATCATTGTCGTGCCTTGGATGTAGTAATCAATCATGGTAAACCAGGCGAAACATACAATATTGGTGGCAACAATGAGGTAGAAAATCTCAATTTGGTGCAACTTTTGTGTCAGATGATGGATGAATTAGCACCTGATTTACCAGTGCGTCCGGCAGAGCAATTAATTACTTTTGTCAAGGATAGACCTGGACATGATCGGAGATATGCAATTAATGCGAACAAAATTAAAACTGAGCTTGGTTGGACGCCTTCAGTAACAATTGCTGAGGGTTTACGTTTAACAGTTGAATGGTATCTCAATCATCGTGATTGGTGGGAACCTCTGCTATCTGCGGAATATCAAGCTTACTATCGCAAAAATTATTCTGTAAAATAATGACCTAAAATTGGGCTAACTTTAACGAGTAATGGTCTCAAATTTTTATGGGGAACTGATTTGTCATAATGTAAGCGACCAAGAATTATGCCTGGATGTCTATTTTGATTGTGAGCAAATTCTTCAATCGCTTTCCGATAAAAGACTTTTTTACTTCTGATAATAAATTCATTTAATGTCTGAGAATTTATTAACCAGTTAGCGGCTCTTTCATTAGCTGCTCTTTCCTCATCATTCTCTTCTAACGCATCCAAGTTGTCTAAATAAGCTCCTTGATGTCCTAAAACAATGTGTGCTAACTCATGCATGAGGGTGAACCAGAATGAATCTATCCGGTCATATCTCAATGTCAACGCGATAATAGGATTGCTGTTTAAATAAAAGGCTGCACCATCCAAGTAGGTTTTGCTTAAATGCGGCACGATTAGAAAATGTACACCTAAATCTGCCAGCAATTTAGGAATATGCACAATACTGTCTACTTGTTTAGCACAAGCAAGAATTTCAGGGATAGCAGTCTCTAGTTTTTTGCGTTCAAAACTAGCAACTGTTTGTTGTCTTGCTAGGTTTTCAACTCGTTTTACCCAAGCTATGCGAGAAGTTTCCTCTGGCTCTCGATGCTCGGAACAACGGAAATTAACGGCTAACTGGAGTGTTTCATCTAAGGAAGATATGCCGAAAAAATTACAGATTTGCCGTTCTAAGTCATCAATCGAATCTGTTGCTTGAATCCACTTATTTTTGATTAGTTCAGAGATGGGGGCAATTGTATACAATCGGCTTTTACGAGCTATATCTTGCTCCTTTTTTTCTTTTCCTACTAGATGAAGTTGATACTTTACTTCAAGATTTGTCCAAAACTCTGGAGAAGTACCCAAGGCTTGGGAGAGTTCGATAGCTATTTCAGGTGTAATTTGCTTGCTTCCCAGAATAATTTCATCGATATCTTGAACTGGACACCCCATAATTTCTGCTAAATCTTTCTGTGTCCAGCCACGGGCTTCTAATTCTCTACTTAAAATTTTTCCTGGTGTTGGTACTTTTGCTGGTGCTAGCTTATGGCTCATATTGCTGTCTCCCCTGCTGCCTTGGTTAGTGGTAGTCGGGGTGAGACAATATCCGAGCGCCTTCATGATGGAATTGACGTTTTCAAGGCGCGGGTTGCCATTGCTGGATAAGGCTTTTTGCAATCCCCGGCGTGTCATGCCTATTTGCTCGGCTATCTCACTAATTCCTCGTACACGAGCAACGACGCGCAAGGATGCCAATAACGCACCAGAATCGTTGTCTTCTGCATATTCCTGAAATATCTCGGTCAAATAATCATCGATTTCTTCCGGGTGCTTGCGGAAGTACTCTTCTTCAAATTCATCAAGTGTTCTAAAATTTCTCATGGCTTAGGTACTCCTTCCAGTAAGCTTTTGCGTCTTCGATGTCCTGATTCTGTGTGCTTTTGTCGCCTCCACACAGTACGACAATAATATTTTCAGCATCTTCGCCGAAATAGACGCGATAACCAGAACCAAAGAACATCCGCAACTCGCTCAAACCATCCCCTATCGGTCCAACATCGCCGTAATTACCTTGTTCAAGGCGGCGTAAGCGTTGCAGTATGCGTCGTTTTCCTTGTTGGTCGCGTAAATTATCCATCCACTCTGCAAACGGCTCGTAACCATCTTGATTGGCATAGATGATAATCTGTTTTGGTTGTGCTTCTTTGGCCACTTTTAATCTCTACTATAATATTTATAACATATGCGAACAATAATTCGCACTAATTTTCTAGAGAACCCCAAAATTGGAATCTTCACCTGCTTTCAATAAATTATCAGGCTGCCACAATTTCTATAGATAATGACTATCCTTGAATATAAGGGAATCAGAGTAAATTGCCAGCAGGTGTAAGATGCTGCAACCAGAACAGATATTACAAGATCGTTATCAAATCCAACGCCAACTCGGCAACAATGGAATTCGTCAAACTTGGCTAGCTAAGGATTTACAAGCCTCTAATGGCGAAAACTCGACCGTTGTGGTCAAGCTTTTAGCCTTTGGTGGTACTGTGCAGTGGGATGACTTGAAACTCTTTGAGAGGGAAGCACAAATACTTAAACAGCTAAATCATCCCCGCATCCCTCAATATATAGATTATTTTTGTATCGACGATCGCACACTCTGGTTTGCCTTAATACAAGAATATATTCCTGGTGAGTCGCTCAAGGATAAACTTGCTGTTGGCAAAAGGTTTAGTGAAAAGCGAGCGAGAAAAATTGCTGTTGAGGTTTTAAATATTCTCACGTATCTACATGAGTTGAATCCAGGGGTGTTGCATAGAGATATTAAACCGAGTAATTTAATCTGGGGCGAAGATAATCGGATTTATTTAGTTGATTTTGGCGCAGTTCAAGATAAAGCGGCGAAAGAAGGCGTTACTTTCACAGTTGTGGGTACTTATGGTTATGCCCCAATGGAACAATTTGGTGGTCGAGCAGTTGCGGCTTCAGACCTCTATGCACTGGGAGCGACTTTAATCCATTTGTTAACTGGAACTTGCCCTTCTGATTTACCCCAGCAGGATTTACGGCTGCAATTTACAGACCGAGTTAACCTGAGTCCCAGTTTTGTCAGTTGGCTACAAAAGTTGATTGAACCTGCTCCAGAACAACGGTTTATTAGTGCATCCGAAGCGCTGAATGTTCTCAAATCTGGCCTGGCTGTCAAATCTGCAAACAAGAATCAACTTTTGCCGCTAAAAGAAATAATCAACAATTCTGGATGCGGGATAAATAATTACAATGAAACAGTCCCAGAGGAAATTCTTGGTTGGAATTGGGGGGCATTTTTGATGCCTTGGTTGTGGATGTGGCCTAATCAAGTGTGGTATGGGCTATTCTGTTTTATACCCCACGGTTGGTGGTTAATGGCGATCGCACTTGGTGCTAAAGGCAATGAATGGGCTTGGAAAAGTAGGCCGTGGCGCAGTATTGAACAATTCAAAGCGCATCAGAGAGGCTGGGCGATCGCTGGTATTCTAATTGGAGCGCCTATTAGTATTATGTTGTGGATTCGAGCGATCGCTGTACTCAAATCTGTATTTTAAATAAAAGCGCACAGATGTGCGCTTTTACTATATTTTTGGCGTTGCTGAATTAAAGTATGAATCTGGATGTAGAGACGTAGCAGTGCTACGTCTCTACAAGGATTTTGGTATTATGCAAAATCATTTTCATACATGGAATCAGCAACGCCATATTTTTAACTACTAACTTGCGATTCAACTACACCAACGGGACAAGATACGTTTGTCCCTCCTAAACCACAATACCCATTAGGATTTTTAGCCAGGTATTGCTGATGGTAAGCTTCAGCATAGTAGAATTCCGGCGCATCCAAGATTTCTGTAGTAATCTTGCCATAGCCTGCATCGTTGAGAGCTTTCTGATAAGCTTCCCGCGATGCTTCTGCTAGCTGCTTTTGGCTTTCAGAATATACATAAATTCCCGAACGGTATTGAGTGCCAGCATCATTACCTTGGCGCATCCCTTGGGTGGGATTGTGGCTTTCCCAGAAAACTTTGAGCAGTTCGGAATAACTAATTACTTTGGGATCAAACACAACCAATACCACTTCATTGTGACCGGTTCGCCCACTACATACCTCTTCGTATGTGGGGTTAGGTGTGAACCCAGCAGCGTAACCTACTGCGGTGGTGTAAACTCCTTTAAGTTGCCAGAATTTACGTTCTGCGCCCCAAAAACAGCCCAAGCCAAAAATTGCCTTCTCTAAGCCATCGGGATAAGGAGCTTTTAAAGGATTCTTGTTGACATAATGAGCTGCGGGTACTGACATAGACTGTGCCCTTCCTGACAAAGCTTCTTCAGGTGTGGGCATAACTGACTTTTTGCCAAATCCGAATAGTCCCATTGATTTTGACTCTGATATATATCTTTACCTTATTTACTATTGTAAAGATTCTAGCGATCGCTTGGGTTTTTCTCAGAGTCCTGACTGGATTTTGTTGGCCTTGTGGCGCTAGCCCATGCTATTTATCAATGTTATGAATACTTTTTAAGGGTAAATTGACGTCAGAAGATACTCATGGATAAAATACCAAAAATTGATCGCCAAAGGGAGCATCAAGCGAATGAACGTACTTTTCTGGCTTGGCTACGCACTTCTATTGCATTGATTGGCTTTGGTTTTGCTATTGCGCGATTTGGTATATTTCTCCAACAGTTGAATATTGCGATTACTCAACGAGAAGCTCCGGTAAATCCATTATCCAACTCGGAAAATTTGGGTTTGGCTTTGGTAATTTTTGGAATTTTGGCTGTTGCGTTAGCCGCGTGGCGATACAATCAAGTTTTCTGGCAAATTGAACGAGCAGATTATAAACCGAATAGGTTAATGGTTTGGATAATGACCGGAGTAGTAATTATTTTGGGACTTTTCAGTATTCCTTTGCTCTTAAGGCGTGATAAGAATGTGCCTTTTCGTTCTCCTGTTCCAATTCAACCACAGTCCCGAAATTTGCAAAGATTAACCTCAAACGCCAATGTTAACAAGGGGACAATTACTACTCTATATAAACAAATATTTTTGTTTTTGAAATAGCTCATTAGTCACTCGTACTATTGTGTAAAAATGTAGACCTTTACCCCACATCAGTAACATTTAAGGTAGTTTTTATGAAAATAGCATATATAATTTTGGCACATAAATATCCGGAACAATTAGTACGTCTTATTTATAAACTAAACACAAATGATGTTTCATTTTTTATACATATAGATAAAAAAGCGGATTATAAAATTTATCATCACGTACTAACTCAACTTAAGGATTTTAAAAATGTCTCTTTCATAAAGAGATACGATTTAGCATGGGGAAGTTTTGATATTGTTAGAGCTAGTCTTAAAGGAATAAAAGCAATAGTTGAAACAGGTAGTTACTTCGATTATGTTATATACTTATCGGGTCAAGACTATTTGATTAAGTCAAATGAACAGATTAAGAAGTTTCTCGAAGAACATAAAGGTAGAGAATTTTTAGAGTATTTCCCACTACCTTGTAATAAATGGTACGAGGGAGGTTTAACAAGATTAGGATCTTGGCATATTCGTTGGAAAGATAAGAATTTTTGTATCCCAGAAAAGCGTGAGTTTAAATCTCCCATTAACTCTTTTTTATATTCATTGTTGATTTTGCTTTTACCGAAAAGACATAAATTTCCTGAAGGCTTTGCTCTTTATGGAGGTTCAGCATTTTGGTGCTTAACAGGAGAATTAATAAACTGGATAAATGATTTTGTGAAGCGAAACCCTAAGTTTGTTAATCGTTTTAATTACACTTATTGTCCAGATGAATTGTTTTACCATATCCTAATTGTAAATTCACCTTTTAAGGATAAAGTTATTAACACTCACTTGACGTATTTAGAGTGGTCTAACGCTAATGCCCTTCATCCCAAAATTTTAGAAAAAAATGATTTTGATAAAATTAGAGAATCAGAAAAATTATTTGCCAGGAAGTTTGATATGACTATAGACTCGGATATATTAGATATGATTGATACAATGATATTGAGCCAATCTTAACTTACAAATAAATTATAAACTGCTAAATTAGCGGATGAATATGCGAATTTATAAAACATTAAATAAGTTTTATATAACTGAATGCGTTACACAAGCATTCACTAAGGGTAACAGTGGCCCCAATTGCTCTTGTCCATTTACGGCTAAATCGCTGTGACACAAATAAACTCTCTCGGATACACGAGACAATAAATCTGTCAAAATCCTTTGCAGTCGTTGTTCTTCTGCCAATTTCTCATCTTCTGCTGTCCAAGGTTCGCCTAACCTGTCTTGCAGGAAAAACGGCGCACCAAACAAAGTCGCTGCACCACCTTTCGCCCATAGAGGTGAACCAGCATCCAGCCAAAAATGCCAACGGTGCGATCGCCTACTAGATCGGTATTGAAATATAGTTGCTAAGGTGACGGCCTTTCTGGCTCCACCAATGGGGCGCACAGGGTAAGGGTTGGCGGTAATCGTACCACGTCGTAATAATTGAATGAATTCGATAATAGTTGTGTGAGGCGTTGTCTCAGCTGGGGCAATTTGTCGTAATCTGGTGTCAATTTCCCAGTAGTGTTGGGCGGTTTCTAATAATTCTCGCAATGCTGCTAGTTGTTCGTAGGGGAGATTGCTGCCATTCCACAAAAAACGTTGAATTGCTCTGTCTAAAAGGGAAATGGGACTAGGAATTAACCGCAGTTCTTGTTGCGATCGCTGCTGTTCCAACCACTCTAATATGTCATTATAGGCTGTAGTAGCTGCATAGCCGATTCTATCCCAGCGCTCGAAGGCTGATACTGGTAGCAAATTGGGGCGATCGGGATGGGGTACAAAGCAGTAATCTGCAATCAAACCAGCACGTACCGGATCAATATTTGTAGAGACGCGATTCATCGCGTCTGTTCTAGATACCCGATTCATCGCGTCTGTAGAGTTCTCTAGTGGTTGTTGTTTCCTACTCAAGACAACTAGCATTTCTGCCACGGCATCCCGGTCTACGAGGCGTCCCAAGCCAGGATAAACTAGCGCCAGCATGGTGAGTAATGCACGAATGACGGGTGAACTAACTAAGGGTCGTTGGTCATTCAACGATTCTACTTGGATGTTTTGCTTAACGAGGATTTCTACTAGAGTATAACGAGCGATCGCATCTAAACCTGGTGCAATAATCGCCACTTGTTCTGGTTGTACTTGCTGTGATTGGATGGCATTAGCAATTACCTCGGCTGTTTGTCGCAATAGTTGGGCGCGGGAGGTGGTTTGAATTGAATGCACAATCTCAGGTAAGCTCAACAGCACCATTGGTTCTGTAACCAATTCCACCATCTGTTTAGTGAGTTGCTCACCAAGGGACTCTGGAGGCGGCCCGGTCAAGATTTCTACCCGACAACGCTCTGCCAACCCTTCTAGATAATTGGGGTCTGCTCCCAATCCCAATCGCACTGCACCGTCGGGATTGTAGCTAAAGGCCCCGACTGCGCCTTGATCTAATAACAATTCAAACAAAAGACGCGCTACGCTAGGATAATCATCTACATCATCCGCCAGTACTGCCTGATAGCGTTTAATTAGGTGTTGTTGGTAATTGCGATCGCTTAATAAATATTGACTATAAAGTTCGGTAATAATGCCATAAGTTAGTAACCCCCTTTCTAAACACCAGTTACGCCAATCTAAGAGCAAAGAGGCTATAAATTCCGGCTCTAAAGTTGTAGTATTTTCTGCCAGACCTTTTGCCAAAATCTGGGCAATATCTTCGCAAGGTATACCACTGTAAGCTGCTAATTGCAATAAATCTAGGATGCGACGCACCAAGCGAGACTCATTCACTCCCGCAATCCGTAAAATTTCTTCGTCTAATTGGGGACGCCAGAGTTTGGTTGCTAACTCTTGTTCGGTTTCTGGCCGTAATCTTACCGGAAACTGTGCCTTCAGGCTCAACGAGTTAATTAGCAATGGCCAAAATAAAATAACTTCATCCTGGAAAAAACCTAGCGGTGTCTTGGCACGCACTGGATATTTCCCTAGTGTAGATGTAACAATTATATCTCCTAATTCTCGACGATTATCGTCATTGGCAGCTAAGACTAAAACTCCTGGCTCTGTTTGTTTAAGATATAAAAATTCGGGTATATGAACGCCTTTTTTACGCCCATGATATTTAGTATCAATTGTTTCAGTATACTGTTTTTCAGGTTGCACCCAACTACAAAATTGCTCTACCAAGCGAACCGTCTTACCACTGCGGCTAGTGCCAACAATCCAAACCGAATGAGAAACCACAAACTCTCTCCTTGTAGATTTGCTAAGATACCTCGTGCGTTAACTTAAGGTTAAGAATCACCAAATAATGCTAAATGATTGTCTCCAATGAAAAACTTTGTTTTTAGCCAAAAAATCTATTCTTTCTTACTTGATACTTATCGATGGTACTTACAAACTCCTGAACGTTCTTTACATCAAGCTTACGATGCAGCATTAAAAATCAAGGAAATAGAAAATAAGCATTTTAATGGTAATAAAATAGACATTGACTCAGCCATGTACAGTAATAGTGTGATGGATTATTTTGAGTCAGACTTAAATAAGCTATTAAAAACTGCCAAGATGCGGCTGACAGAGTTTAGAGCAAGCCGTTGGTTTTTAAATGAAGAGAATCAAAAAGCTGCTCAAAAAGCAGGTATAGAGCATCCCAGTCCTTCTTTGGTTTTGGAAAAGCTTAACTTTATCGATCAAGTTATATCCAAATACACAACAATTACTGAACAAATAAATTCTAAAGCTTTGGTGGTCAAACCTGCAAATATACCAGATGACTCTGCAATATCTGACGATAATCTGTTGCCTGTTAATGCTCAACCGTTACCACCGAAAATACCAACTCAAGGCTTAGAAAAAAAACCAAAACGGAAAGCCGATACGATGGGCGTTCTACCCCGCTCTATTTTAAGTACTATCACTCGTCTACAAGTTGAATTAGATCCTAATTCTGAACAAGAGGTAATTCATAATTTTCGTCAAGCTCAAAGAAGAACAATAATATCTATTAGGTTTATTTTACTACTAATTATAGTACCACTTTTGACGCATCAAATAGCAAAAGCTTTCGTAGTAGGACCACTTGTTGAGGAGTTTAGAGAGACTGAGCAAATGCAGATATTCCTTAATTCCGAAATGGAAGAGGAAGCTCTTGTAGAATTACAAAGATTTGAAGAAAAGCTCAAGTTTGAAAATCTTATTAGAAATGCCCCTCCACTGTTACCTGAGCAGATGGAAATTGAAATGAAAAAGAGGGCTATTGGGATTGCGGAAGAATTTCGTCACGAAAGCTCGAATGCTATCAAAAATGTTTTTGCAGATATTTTTTCAGTTATTGCTTTTATCTGGCTTTTAATCGTCAGCAAATCTTCTATTGCTGTAATCAAAGATTTCTTTGATCATATTGTGTATGGACTTAGTGATAGTGCTAAGGCATTTATCATCATTTTATTTACCGACGTATTTGTAGGTTTTCACTCTCCTCATGGCTGGGAAGTACTCCTAGAAGGTGTATCGCGTCATTGGGGATTACCAGCAAATCGAGACTTTATCTTCTTATTTATTGCTACATTTCCAGTGATTTTAGATACCATTTTTAAATACTGGATATTCCGATATTTGAACCGGATATCGCCTTCAGCAGTTGCGACTTACCGTAATATGAATGAATAAGGTATTGGTCATGGGTCATGGGTCATGGGTCATGGGGCATTGGGCATTGGGGATTGAGCATGAGCGAAGTTAGATAATATCAAAAATTTTGAATTTTGATGAAAAAGACACTTACTGTGTTGGGAAGGTTTAACAAAGTTATCGCTATCAGCTTACCTGTAACTTTGTTAATTTTTCTGGTGCGGATGCAATCTTTGGGAAATCAAGAACTCAGTCCGCCAGAATGCCGTGTGAAAAAATGGAATATACCAGTATCATTAACTGCTGAAAATCAAGATGCATTTTCACAAAAGCAAAAAGCACCATTGATTAAGAGGTTACCAGTTACTTGTTGTCAGGATGATACCTCTTGTTTAGATCAAGTTCTATTTAGAGAAACACCAGACAAAAAGGCGCTGGTGACAGCTATCGATCGCAGTCTCCAATACCTGCAAACGGCTAATGCTAGGGCTGCTTATCAAAACTATCCGATGGCTGGAATTACGGGCGATGATGCCTTCGGCGGCTTGCCCCTTCGCGATCGCATCTTCAAAAGCTTGAAAAGATTCCGTGAACTCCTACTAAAAACTAATTCTGCAACAGAATTACATCAAGCCACCCTGCGGGAATTTGTTCTTTACCAGTCAGTTGGTAAAGATAACAAAGGTTCAGTTTTATTCACCGCCTATTATGAGCCGCTTTACGCAGCCAGTCGTGTCCCCACAACAGAATACCGTTATCCTGTTTATCGATTACCTCCTGATTTAAACTCTTGGACTAGGCCTCATCCTACCCGCGAAGAACTAGAAGGAGCAGATGGTTTACAAGGCGCAAAAGGAAAATTGCGAGGATTAGAGTTGTTTTGGTTTCGCGATCGCCTTGAACCATATTTAGCTCAAATTCAAGGTTCAGCCAGGCTTCAGCTTCCCGATGGGACTCAGACAACAATCGGCTATGCGGGTAATATCGCTTATAACTACAAAAGCATTGGGCGAGAATTAATCAATGATGGCAAGTTACCACTAGACGGTGTAACTATGCCAATTATTCTCGACTATTTCCAAAAGCATCCCCAAGAATTAAATATTTATATTCCGCGCGATCGCAGTTTTGTTTTTTTTCAAGAAAACCACGGTGAACCAGCCCAAGGTTCTATCAACGTACCACTAACAGCAGAGCGTTCTATCGCTACAGATAAATCTCTCATGCCTCCTGGTGCTTTAGCCTTAATTCGCGCTTCTATTCCCTTTGCTAATCCTACCGGAAAAATGGAGGAGCAGATTATTAGCCGTTATGTTCTTGATCAAGATGCCGGAGGCGCAATTAAAGGTGCAGGTAGGGTAGATTATTTTTTAGGCACTGGGAAAATAGCAGGCGATGCCTACGGCGGGCAAAGCCAACGCGCTGGTGTCACAGTCAGCAATGGACAATTATTTTATCTATTACTTAAGCCTAAGAATTAAATACACTTGCATTTTAGTACTAAGAATCCCAACTTCTCTAAAAAGTCGGGATTCTTAGCCTTTGGGCGTAAATAAATTACACATTCCAAATCAATGGAACGTTTGGGGTAAGTAATTACGAATTACGCTATTAGTACAGCGCGGCGGAAATAAACAACCCATTCCAAATCAACAAAACGCTTACGCTCTATTCATCTTGACTTTTAACTTTTGACTTTTGACTTTTGACTTCCGCCTTGCGGTACTAGGCTTCTATATCCATGTCACCATCATCATCGTCATGATCATAAGGAATATCGTCAAGGTCTATCATTTCTGAAATTTCTTCTACTTCATTTAAATACTCAGATTCTTGATGTTCCCGCTCTATCAGACGACCAGTTGACTTTAACCATTCCAGGAGAATAAATTCATTACTTGTACGAATTACAGGCGCTCGCTGGTTACGAGGTTCTTCACGCAAAGGACTTGTAGGCATAAAAAAAACTCACTTTGAATTATGGGTCACTGTGCAAAAACAGCAAAATTGTACACTAGGGTTAAAAGCCTTGTATAACAAGTCTTTTTTCAACAAATGGAGTATGAACCATTGAGTTTTTTATTCTCTTGTCCGTCTAGTTATTTACCATTAAAGTGTCTTCGCGTCAGTCCTAATAATAAAACTTCAAGCGGACGCTATCTCACAAGGCATTTGGTAGCTTGGCGAGAGTTTCATACATATTAGAGGGTAATGCAGACAATCTGTTCGCTACAGCGACTGCATCAGCTAAGTTGCTAAATTGACACCGGACAATCTCTTGCCCATTTCCTGAGGGAAATCGCTTCCTAGCTTTGTTAGAAACAGCACAAATGATCGCTAAAGCTTTGGCAAAGCCATCTTTTGTCAATATTGTTTCTTGAGCGAACCCTTCAACTGGGATAAGGCAAACCTCAAATCGATAGCCGGGCCTAGGAGAAACAGCTATGTCGATATAAGGTTTATCTTCTTTCCTGATTCTGCGTAAATATTGGGCTGTAGAATTAGTATCGTGCAAATCAGTCCCAAGGGCATAAGTAAAAAAGCAATCTTCTGTGAGTGACTCAGGACGGGTAATTATATCCGTTGGCATAAGTTCAAGTACTAACCGTATATTATCTGGGCTTGCTACACCCTCCACTTGTCCACATTTTTGGACAATGGGATGTATCAGTTTTACACGAAATATTCCAATAGAGTTGCGCCAACTAAAAATTTAAATTTTTGCAATGCTGAACGCTCTCATCTCTAAAGAATAGATTGGCAATATCAATTGACATAAAACACCTCCAGAATCAAACGATGTAGAGATTTAGATTCGGAGAGGCGTCTATATAGTCAGTTACATGACCGAAAATATTTCTCAACTATATCTAATTATAACATAGTTGACGGTTAAACTGTTCTCAACTATTCTAACCCATAGATATTAGGCATATTAGTCCACTAACAATAGTAAGGTTGTATTGAATTCCAACTTTTAGATGACTGAATACCCTTATAATCTAGTTTCAATTTTTACCAAAATGCTTTAAAAGTAGAGAATAAATACTTAGTGCAATCATCTTAATATGTAATAGTGTCTATACAACTTAAGATATGTCAGTATTAGATATAACTATAGGAATCCGGTTTGATTTTTGAAAAGATACGTAGGGTGCGTTAGCGACAGCGTAACGCACTATTACCAGGGATTCGGTGCGTTACGGATTTCATCCTAACGCACCCTACAATACTTAACTTTGTTCAAAAATCAAATAGTAATCCTATATCTAGTTGCAAATGTCTGTAAGAATAATACTACTAACTTTGCTAGGTCTTACTTACACGGTCTGATGAAGGTTAAATACAAGCTCCCAAACATTACCTCCCATTTTTACCACATTCTCCAACCTCTAAGTGAGGCTAAATCGCTCACAGGGCAAAGCTTGAGGAGGACTATGGGATTTCTGGTTTAAGGCTCAAAACTTAGCTTCTCAAACCATGCATACTTGCTTTTAAATAAATATTAATATTTATTTAACCAAATAATAGTTGTATATAATGTAAGACTTTACTGCAAGTTTAGAGATTTAATCAAAAATAAATGTTAATCATGTTAAATTGATTTGGTCGTTGTAAACTTTTAGACAAACAACACTCAAGTACACCATAGGAAAATTAGCAATGTCTAGGCAAAGTTCTCACGAGAGAAACTTTTTCAAAGCTTTAACTGGTAGCGCAGTCAAAGGAACTCATAAGTTAAGACTGGGATGGAAAACCAGCTTGATTATTCTGGTGGAATCTGTACCCTTTTTGATTGCTTGTGCTGTATTTGTAAGCGTTATCAGCCTAAAAAGTCCTATCCTGCTTTTTTGTTTACTAGTTGGTAGTTTAATTACAGTCATCACCCAGCAAATTGGGCAGCAGGTAAATTTACCAAGGCGATCGCTAATATTATTACAAATTTTAGCAGCAGCCGTCATTCTGAGTTTGTATTGGTTAGACTGGTTTGCAGCCCCCGCACAAGCGCAGTTTTTTGGGGAAGCTGAAAGGTTCTTCAAAAGAAACTTAGGTGGTGCAGCAACAGCTGGTGGTGGGAGTGAGACAGCAATAAGTTTGATATTTAATGTATTGCGGGCAATTTACTTGCTGTATATTGCAATTTCTTTAGTTGGTGTGATTAACGCAGTGCGTAAAGATGAAGATTGGCAAAGCATTGCCAGAACTCCCCTATTAGTCGTTGTTGCTGTTACCATTGCTGATGTACTTACACGCTTTGTAATTGGCCCACAAGGGCAGTAAATAATTCAGATATTTCAGATGTCTCAAGAGCGGGAACAAGAATTTCGTCCAGTCAATCAGGTTCTGGGAAGCCAACCCTCACTAGGACCAATCCCTGCCGATCAAATTCTTCCTTGGACGGTAATTGCCTTAGCCTCCTACTTTATTATCAATGGAATTTTTGGTGGGATTTTCCAAGAAGAGTTTCAAAAGTGGTTGTGGACAATATTAATGACTGGTTGGGGCATAGGAACTTGGTGGATCTTAACTGGTGGTAGGAGTTGGAGTTTTTTAAGCAAATTTATTGGCGTTCCCGCTTGGACAAGAGGCTTTGCTCGTTATCAAAGCTTATTGGAAGTTAACCATGAAGCAAAAAATCGGAAAACAAAGCGTCGGCGTCGCCGGAAATGAAAGTAGTAGATTAACACCATTTGAAGATGCCTTGCACTTGGCGACAATGCTACGTGTCGCAATGAATGGACGTGATGTTGGTGCTTACCTTTTGACAAAAGGCACTCAAAGAGATCGGTTTTGCTTTGTTTTTGGTTTTGACTGTAAGGGGATTCATACCACTTTAAGACCCGAACAAATCGATACACTTTTTAATAATATTGAAGCAGGATTGAAAGACATTCCTAGCGGTGAAAGGATGACACTGCATTTAGGATCTTTTAGTTCAGACAAAGAGCGCCAAAAAGAATTAGCATCACTAATCAGGAATGCGCCATCACGAGATATCAAATATTTGTTGATGGCAGAAAGAGCCAGAGTCAAAGAATTGACTATTTCTGGTGTTCGTAAGCCTAAATTTTTGCGGATTTATGTCACTTACACCGTTGAATCCAACTCGGCACATGCCGATGATTGGATAGAGAAGCTTTTAGTCAAAGCTGAATCATGGTGGTTGAAATTTAAAGGTGATCTTTCAGAAGTAGAAAACCAGCGCATTGAAACGCTAATCACAAATGCTTACAAGCAGGGTTTTCTCCGCTGGGAACAAATTTTATCTAACCAAATGGGATTGGATGTCAAACCTTTGAAAGCTGATGAACTCTGGGAGGGCATCTGGAAAAGGTTTAATGATACGCAGCCAATAGAAATTCCCCAGTTGATGACTTTAGATGAACAAGGATTGCACGAGCAAGTTAATTCAGATTTAGCTAGTACTAAATTGCTTCTAGACAATATCCACGGCACAACTTTACTGATGGAGTCTAGCGTACCTTGTGCCGATCGCCGCTGGGTGAATGTTAACAATCGTTATATTGGCGCACTGTCATTTCTCGAAAAACCCGGAGGCTGGCCGAATAAATCTGCCCAACTGCGCTATTTATGGGAATTATTGGCTAGAGAAAGAGTAGTAGATACAGAGATTTTTTGTGAGTTGACTGCGGCAAATCCGGCATTGGTGAAAACGACTTTGCAACGAGTGCTGAAGCAGTCAAACATGACGACAATCATGGCTCAAGAAAAAAGTAAAACTATTGATGTCAACGCTCAATTAAAGTTGAAGAAATCGGTAGCAGCACAAGAACAATTATTTGAAGGTGCAGTCCCGATTTATACGAGTATCGTTATTTTGGTACATCGTTCAACTGTCGATAAATTAGATGAGGCAACAAGATATATTGAAAACTGTTTTCAACGTCCAGCGAGAGTAATTAGAGAAACTGAGTATGCGTGGAAAATCTGGCTGCAAACTCTACCGATAGTTTGGGAAGGTTTATTGGCAACACCCTTTAACCGTCGTCAGCTATATTTAACCAGTGAAGTTCCTGGATTAATGCCTTTAGTTATAACTAAACAGGGTGATAAACAAGGCTTTGAGTTGATTGCTGAAGAAGGCGGAACTCCCGTACATTTAGATTTGTTTAATCAACACAAAAACTTAGCTTTGTTTGCTACAACTCGTGCTGGTAAATCGGTATTGGTATCAGGGATTTTAACTCAGGCTTTGGCGCATGGCATTCCGGTTGTGGCGCTAGATTTCCCTAAACCTGATGGGACATCTACTTTCACTGATTACACAGAGTTTATGGGGGCCAATGGAGCGTATTTCGATATCTCCAAACAATCGAATAACTTATTTGAGCAACCAGACTTACGATCGCTAGATCCAGAACAACAGCGCGATCGCTTTAACGATTATACCGCCTTCCTAGAATCAGCTTTAATGACAATGGTTTTAGGATCGTCCACCGAAAGTCAAATTTTATCGCAAACCGTGCGATCGCTGCTCAACTTAGCATTAGAAGCATTCTTTGCTGATGAAGGCATACAAGAGCGATATCGACAGGCGATGACGGGAGGATTTGGTACTCTTGCTTGGCAGAAAACCCCTACCTTAAAGGATTTTCTGTATTTCTGTTCATCAGAACACTTACAACTAAGTTCTTTAACTGGCAGAGTAGAAGACGCCCTCAGTCAAATTCAGCTACGCTTGCGGTTTTGGCTTTCGAGTCGCGTGGGACAAGCGATTTCTGCACCATCTAGCTTTCCTACGGATGCACAACTTTTAGTTTTTGCTCTAAGAAACCTATCAGATAGTGAAGATGCAGCCGTACTATCTCTAAGTGCCTATTCAGCAGCATTACGACGCGCATTAAGTAGTCCAGCTTCCATATTCTTTATTGACGAAGCACCAATTTTATTTGAATTTGAGCAAATTTCTGACTTAGTTGGCAGAGTTTGTGCAAACGGCGCTAAAGCCGGTATCAGAGTCATCTTATCAGGACAAGATCCTGATACTATTGCCAAATCTAAAGCTGCATCTAAGATTTTGCAAAACTTGACAACACGATTGATTGGACGCATTCAACCAGTTGCAGTCGATAGTTTTGCAGAGATTTTAAAATATCCGCGCCACATTATTTCTCGTAATGCCTCTGAAAGCTTTTTCCCGCGCAAAGAAGGCGTTTATAGCCAATGGCTGTTAGATGATAACGGTATTTATACATTCTGTCGTTATTATCCAGGTTATGAACAATTGGCAGCAGTTGCTAACAACCCCTCTGAACAAACTGCACGCAGTAAAATGATGCAACTTCATAGCGATAAATATGAAGCGATTTCTACATTTGCACGTCAGTTAGTGGCTACTCTACGTAGTAGTTAATCTGGTTGTGTAAGCAGTTAACAGTGATTCAAAAAGTTATAAATCATAGTTAAAAAGCTGAATTTCTGACTTGATACTTAATATCGTCTACCTTTTTGAGGCACAAATGTATGCGAAAAACTACCATTTTTACTCTTACGTTGCTATCCCTGGCAATCCTACCAGCAATGGCACAAGTTCAGCTAGGATCGGGATTAGGCGAGGTTTGGACTAATTTTAAATTATATTCGGCAGATATGGGAAAATACTTTCAAAATAATCTGAGCGAAAACTTAAAGCCTGTAGAAGTACAAAGTCGAAATGCCCTTGATAGTGCCAAGGGAGATACAGAATTGAAGATACCTAACCCCGTCGCTGCGGGACAAAAGGTTCGTGAGAACATTATCAACGAATCTTATCGTTCAGAGTCTAAAGCAAGCCGCTTTGAAAATAATCCAGCAGTACGGGCAAATGGAGTTAGTAATGAAGTCAATCGTTTAATTACTCGTGGAGCAGCGGAAGCTATTCTTGGTAAAGATGGACAAAATCGGACACAAGTAAAGTTAGAAAATACTCAAAATACACTAGAAGAAATTGACGCAATTAGTGAAATGGCGGGGTCACAAAACAACCTAATTAACAGCAAATTTGGCCGATTAATAGGTGCAGGACAAAATAGAACAACAGGTGGAATAGCAAATACAGCAACAAATGCAGCAGCAAATTTGGCTACAGGGAATATTACTGAAGCCTTATCATTAATAGGAGAAATACTAGGTGAAAACCAATTGCAAACTATTAAGATCCAACGGGCACAATCAGCAATTATAGGTGAAACATTTGCTCAGACAATACAAACGAATCAGTCTTTACAATATTCTAATTTAAATTTAGCAAATATTTCTCAACAGTCAGAAGAGGCGAATCGCGCTCGGAGAGTAGATACATCTACAGAAGCTGCGCGACTTTTACGAGCTACTTCTCAACTAGATTTGTTTGGCAGAGAACTTAGGAAGTAGGCTTTTAAAATAAAAAAACTTTAAAAGGATGTTATGTTTTAAACCGAAAACATCCTGGATGGCGCGTTACGTTCCTAACGCACCCTACTAGCGTGGCAAGACTAAAGTACTGCATTAGGAAAAAAGCAAAAAACATTGATTTATCTCGATTTTATCAAAAATCTATTGCACTATTTTAAGCTTGCCACGCCACTACGAAATATAAAAAAACAGCCCATCGATTCAAAATGCAATTTGCTATTCAACTAATTTTTGCCCAAGTAGGAACTCAACTAGGCATTGATGAGGTTCTCGATAATGGTGTCGCAACTTCCCAAAGTATTGCCGAAGGTTGGAACAATCAATGGAATGATTTATTAGTAAATAACACCAGTGAGAACTTGTATGGAGCGCTGACAAATCTGGGTATTTTTTTTGCGGTAGGAACCCTGTTATTTTTTATGATACAATTCCTCAAAGACTTAATATCCTACGAATATAGTCGTCCAATATCAGCGTTAATCTGGCCCTTTGTGGTAGTGATTCTCTTAAGTAATTCAGGGAATGGAAGTATCCTTTCTAATCTGACATTGGGATTACGGGGTTTTTTAAACACTGTGAATGGGCAAGTATTAGAAACAGCAGATGCGGATAAAATCTATCAGCAAGCGCTGAATATGAGTGTAGCTGAAGAAGTAACTGGTTCTTTTCTACGTCCTTGCCAATCGCTTACTGGCGCTCAACAAAGTCAATGCTTTGCCAGCGCTTCTGATAAAATCAACATTCTCTTGCAGAAATATAGAAATACATACAGAAATCAAAACTGGATAATTAGACTACAAACTAAGATAGATAATATTAGATATGGTACTGGCTTTGTATCAGAAACCTCATTTAATTCTTTGTTAGGTTCTACAGTCCAAACAAGCATCAAAAACTTTTTAATTTCCTTACAATATGCCTTTCAAAATCTCATAGAAGCGACTATGTTGCTGATAGCACTTTTAGGGCCAATAGCCTTAGGTGGGTCTTTATTGCCTGTAGCTGGTAAACCAATTTTTGCATGGCTGACAGGATTTTTATCTATTGGAATCGCCAAGATTTCATTCAATATTATTGCTGTGCTGACTGCCGCAGTTATTGTAAAGGGGCCAGGTCAAAATATTAATGCTGATCCAGATTTAATGTGGTTCATAATCTTTCTGGGGATTTTAGCACCAATTTTATCGCTACTTGTAGCTGCTGCTGGCGGTTTTGCAGTCTTCAGCGCTATCAGCAATACGGCTTCTTTAGTAAAGGAAAAGATATAAGAAATTCCCAATGACGTTCTGATAAGTCTTGTAACTGCTGACTATATACAAATCATAATTAATATAGATAGAATAGCTGAATCTTTTTGCAGAAGAGGTGAGTAAATGGTGCGTTTACTAGAAAAAAGACAAAGAACGGCAAGTGTTTTGACAGTTTTTGCGATCGCAACCTTCAGTTTACATATAATAGTTTTATTTTTATTCTTATTACAAGGGCTAAATATTCGCCAACTCAGTCAGAGAAGAGCTCCTAACTTTGTACAATTAATCGATGGTAAAACAGTAGGTAATATTGATGATTTAGCAAGAGAACCAGAAGCAATTCGCCAATTCATCAGCAAAACGATGATATCAATGTTTAGCTGGTCTGGAACCTTACCACCACAAAATATTGAAGAAGTTGCAAACCCCAAATCAGATTTAGGAGTTCTTATTCAAACACCTCAAGGGAGTAGCCAAAAAGTTACTACCAGCAGTTGGATAGCTAGTTTTGCCTTATCAGAAGACTTTCGCAAAGGTTTCTTAAGCACAGTTGCAGAAATGACACCGACAGAAGTTTTCTCTGAAAATCCCAACCTAGTTATGACATCACAATTAGTTATTAAGCGGGTTTATCCACCAAAACAAATTGCACCAGGCAAGTGGCAAGTGGGTATGGTAGCGGACTTAATTCAAAAAAACCGAGTCGGTGGTGCACAACTTATCACTCCTTTTAACAAAGATTTACTTGTACGTGCAGTAGATTATTTTGGTAATCCCTTAGGTAATAGTGGTACAGACCTGCAAAAAGCAATTTATAGTGTCCGCGCTGATAGATTAGAAATTTATGAAATTCGTAACTTATGTTTGCTAGATGGCTACGACAATCAAGGTAAATTAACACAATGCGGGACTGGACAAACATCTGATAGCTTTATAAGGTAATAGATTTCTCATTCACTTGCTCATAGTTCAACTTATATAATCAATTATTAATGCAATTACTCAAACCAGAAAATAGGAAAAATAATCCCTTGCCACTTTTGGCAGTGGGAACATTTGGTTTACATGTATTTACCTTGCTTTTAATACTATTTCACGGGTCTATGTTACAAGAGTTAGGCCGGCAACTCACACCTCAAAGTTTAGTGCAACTTGTTGATGGTCGCACTATAACTGTAGACCCCCAACCAAATTTAGAGCGACAGCCAGAAACTATTCGGCGCTTTGTGGGTGAGACTATGAGCTTGATGCTTACCTGGTCAGATCAACAGCCGCCAACACAAGTCTGGGAAATTACCTCCCAACTGGTAGCTGATGATTTTAAACAAAAACTTAAGTCAGAAGTTACCAATTTAAATCCAGATAGCCAATTTGAAAATGTTAATAGAGGAGCAGAAAATGTATTAGTAATCCAAAAAATTTCTCAGCCAACAGAAATAGGTAATGGAAAATGGAAAGTGGAAATGCTTGCTAATCAATTAGTTTTTAGCGGTTATGATAGGTTGGGGAAATCAGTTTCCTTTAATAAACAAATTTTAGTTAGAGTAATAGATGAACCCGCAACTTCGCTACCCAATGCAGCACTACCATTGCACTTCGCAGCTTACCGCCTTGGTGAAGCCAGACTAGAAATTTATAATGTATGTGATATCAAAGATAAAAATTGTTCTGGAAATCCTAACCAAGCTTTACCATGACTAGATACTCAACTCCTGCGGAAACACCTCCTCAAAATGGATTTACTCTAACTCCCGACGATCGCCAACAAGATGTAGAATCTTTTGATTGGGAATCGCGGATGTCAAGGTTAGTCGGCTTTGAAGAAGAATCTTCTACCGATAGCCAAGGATTAGAAGACTCTGGAACGCCGCAAGAGTCGCTATCTCTTCCACAAGAAGTTCAGACTAAGCAACCCCTCTCATCTAATCCCTTTGCAAAATTAGGCTTGGTAGGGGCTGCTACCTTAGCGATCGTTTTGGTAGGTGGTGTGTTTTTGTCTCAGTTGATGAGTAACAATCCAAAGCCAAAAACTATTGTTTCTCCACAAGTGCCTCAGCAGCCAACTAATGAATCTAGCTTTCAACAGCGAGAATCCGAAGTAGATGCTCTCAAAACGAAATTAGCCCTGACTGAACAAGCGCAGATGGTGAAAGCTGCTCAACAACAGCTTAGAACTGCCAAATCAACGCCGACAGTAGCCTTACAAAAGCCGTCGGTTTCTTCCAGAGATAGACAGAGAGTGATACCAACACCTCCACCAACAGCTTACGTACCTCGGACAGTGACAGTTGAGCGTATCGTTCAAGTACCTGCTCCTGCTTCTCAACCTTTGCCATCACCCCAACTACCAGTTGTGCAGCCAAACACTCAACCCGTAGTCAATATAACTCCACCATCTCCACCAAACCCATTTGAAGAGTGGAGAAGGTTAGCAAAATTAGGTAGCTACGGTCAAGTAACTGCTACAGATCAACCTAGTAACGTTGCAGCTGCTCCTGAACCTGCAAACAATCCACAGCCGCAAGAAGAGACACCACAACAGGAAACTCCTGCTCCTGCTCCTGCGGTGAGCCAAGCGCAACCCCTGGGACAAAAATCCTTAGCAATAGGGACTACTGCTAAAGCTGTGTTAGCAACAGCGATATTTGGGGAAACTACTAGATCAGGCGGTGGTGATGAAACAGGTGAAGGTGGAGCGAAAAACGTATTTGTGATCCGATTGAAAGAACCACTAAAATCTACCGATGGTGCGATCGCTTTTCCCGCGAATACAGAATTTCTAGCTGAAATTGGTTCCCTTTCCGAACAAGGTCTTTTGCAGATGAACGTAACTAAAGTTATCTCGCAAAATGGTGGCAACCCTACCGAACAAAGCTTACCCAACAATGCAATGATTATTCGCGGTACCCAAGGTAAACCTTTAATCGCCAATAAATATCCCGGTCAAAGTTCTTCCATAGCATCAATGGATCTAGGACTATTCGTTTTGGGAGGTCTTGGTAAAGCGGCAGAATTAATAAATCGCCCTGATACCAAACTTGTGCCTTTATATGGCAACTATAACAACAACGTCGTCAATCCCGACGGTACTCCTCCCGAAAACGAAGGCAGCACTACCAACTCCAACCCCGGTTTCATTACTGGTTATACTACCATCACTGAGAACAGACGCAACCTTGCAGCTGGGGTTGCAGAAGGTGGTTTCAACTCTGTAGTACCCCAAATTGCCCAACGTAATCAACAGGCGATCGCCCAAATGTCACAACCAACTAATATTTGGTTTATGCCAGCCGGGTCAACTGTTGAATTATACGTTAATCAAGCAATCTAGTTTTAGGAGGTAGGATTTATACCAATTTTAGATTTTGGATTGGGTAATGGTAATTGGTAATTAGTTTTCTTCCCAACTTTCCCATATTCTTCTGTTCTATCTACCAATCTCCCCATTTACAACCATGAAAAATAATCCTAACTTGTCAGGAAATACCCCAGGTAATTCTTATTTACTACCTATAGCTTCCTTTATTTTCTCAGTTGTTATGTTCTTGTTGGTAGGCCGCGCTGGCGCTAATAACGCTGTTCTGCGTTCCATATTTTCCTGTCAAGCACAGGGTTTAGGGGGACTAATACCTACAATCAAAATTTGGTATCAACAAGGAACAAACTTAAGCTTTATTCCGGCTGGAGAAGTAATTAAAAAAGTTTGGTTAAACGATCCATCACAGGTAACTATAGACTTTGATGGGCCGGTGTGTATGCAGTTTGGTCAAGACTCTAATAGTAATGCAGGAGATTGTAAAAACTCCGCAGCCAATGTAATTCAACTCAGACGAATTCAAAAACTGGATATTCCTGGGCTTCCTCCCACTGACAATACACTTTTAACAGTTGTTACCGAAGCACAAGGAAGAAATAAGTTGTACACTTTTCGAGTGTTATACGGAACAGATAACCCTGAATATCACACTTTAGCAATTTTTCCCGATCCTTCTGGTCAGGAAGGAGCTTGTGCGATAGTTTCACAATAAACTTATCAGCAAAGACAACTGAAGCTTCCCTCCACAAAAAGCGCTGATGTTTATATATATCTGCATTGTGGCTTCTCAAAAACCTTTCTCTAATTCCCTCCTTAGAAAAAAGGGCGTTGCTGAATTAAATAGAGACGTAGCAGTGCTACGTCTCTACAAGGATTTCGGTATTATGCAAAATTATTTTCATACATGGAATCAGCAACGCCGAAAGAAGAGTTAGAGAGTATCTAAGTCTTTGGGCAGTTTTCTTACTGTATAAAGCTAGGTTAGGCTACCACTTAGGTACTGTCGTAGTTCAATGAATTGAAAAACGCCATAACTTAACTGATTTGACTGACTCAGGCATTTTTAGCCTATATGTTTATAAATCTTCAGATAAAAACTAACGACAAATTCCAAATCTGTGTAAATATAAAGAAAAGCTTAAGAGGTTACAGACTCATGGTCACCGCCAAAATGATGCAACAGCTTTGGGCTGTAATCGAGTCTACCCAGGTCAGCACCCTGCTCCAGTTTGACGATGCTGCTTTAGTACAAGTGCTTCTCCAGCAGTTAAAAGCGAAGCAGGCTATTGATCCTCAGGCAGATAGCACTCTCAACACTTATATAAAATCTAAACTGCCCCTGATTCGTGATACGGCTGAAGGCCGATTATCCTTTGGGCAAGGCAGCAATAATTAGTGCGAGAAATCAAATGATTCCTCACCACCAAGCATACGCTCAGAGTTCAAACAGTTGAATATTATGAATAACTGGCTAGTAATTGCCCTAGTAGCTTATCTAATTGGAGCAGCGATTGAAGGGGTGACTACAGCCAGTCAGCTATCTCATTCAGTGCCAGAATTAGCTAAAAGCACACAAGCTCACTCTTCAGATTCTGCCACTGAATCTAGTTCGACTTGGCGAGTTGTGGCCGCCATCGCCTCAGTAAGTATATGTGGAGCTTTTTGGTGGCCTTGCCGCCTTTTCCACCGTTTAATTAAAGGTAAGGTTAATTCGTAAGCTTAATCCTCATCTGTAGAGTAAAACTGTTGGGCATAAAAACGGGCATAGCGTCCTTCCTGAGACAGCAGGGAGGTATGAGTACCAGCTTCAACCAAATGTCCTTGTTCTAGTACGAGAATGCAGTCAGCCCTACGAACGGTGCTTAAGCGATGAGCGATAATAAACACGGTACGGTTTTGCATGACTCGCTTGATCGCTTCTTGAACTAGTGCTTCTGACTCCGAATCTAAGGCAGAAGTAGCTTCATCCAGGATGAGGATTCGCGGATCGTTGACGATCGCTCTGGCGATCGCTAATCTTTGTCGCTGTCCTCCAGATAGGTTAACTCCGCGCTCGCCAACCCAGCTATGATAACCTTGGGAAAACTGGCTGATAAACGAGTGAGCGTTGGCAATCTTTGCTGCTTCTTCAATTGCTGCCAAATTTAATTCTTCTTGACCATAACCAATATTTTGGGCGATCGTTCCTGAAAAAAGCGTAATATCTTGGGGAACAATGCCAATTTGATGGCGCAAACTGGTGAGTGTGACATCGCGGATATCAATATTATCGATTAGAATTTCGCCCGCCTGAGGATCGTAGAAGCGAAGTAAAAGGTTAATTAAAGTCGATTTGCCTGCCCCAGAAGAACCAACTAAGGCAATGACATTACCAGGAGAAGCGTGCAAACAAAGATCCTTAAGCACTGGCTCGTCGGGATTGTAAGCGAAATTGACATGACGATACTCTACCTTACCAGCAATTCGTGGCAGTTCCTTTGCATTTGGTTTTTCAATTAAACTAGGCTCCTCCGCCATCAATTCAAAGATGCGTTCGACAGAAGCTTCGGTCTGTTTATACTCGTTGTAATTGCTAATCAGCAAGTCGATTGGCTGAATCAGTAAAGCCACAGCAGCTAAGAAACTGATAAAGCCTTGAGATGTCAGCTGATTCTGAGAAATCTGCCATCCTCCCAAGAGAAACAGCAGCATAATGCTAACTGCTTCCAAAAAACCAACAACGGGAAACTGAAGAGATTTGAGTTGTTGAGTCCGATACTTAGTTTGGCGATTGCGTTCTGCTTCCTGATTGAATCGCTTGACTTCATACCCTTGTGCTGCGAAAGCTTGAACAACGCGAATTCCGCTAAATACTTCAGTTAACAGCGCCGACAAATTGGAAACTTGATTTTGACTCTGGCGAGATAGCAAGAGTAATCGCTGACCAAATACCCCGATTAACCAAGCCATCAAGGGAGCCAAAATCAAACCCGCAAGGGTAAGTGGCCAATTCAGGTAGAGCATGTAAATGGGAATCGCAATTAACTGCAAGAGATTGGAAAGAAACTGATGGGATAACTTGTCTACAATCTCGCCTACGCGATCAATATCTTCAGTCAGCCGATAAGTGAGATCACCCGTCTGTGTGGTTTCAAAGTAATCCAATCCGAGTTTGTGCAGGTGAGCGTAAACCCGCTTACGCAAATTTAAAACCATGTTAAGGGCGGCAGCGATCATAAAGACATTCTGCCCGTATTGACAAAGCCCTCGAAATAAAAATACTACAGTAGCTACTCCGAGCCAGTAGGCAATCTGGTTAACATTTCCCTGACCGAGAAAAAAAGCGACCTGACCTGCTAGGTAGGGCACTGCTAGGGTGAGCAATACAAATCCTAAGATACAACCGAATCCCCGAACTAACAGAGGCCATTGGGGCCAAAGATAAGGTAACAGTTGCCAGTAGCTAGAGCGGACTTTCATAGTTCAATTCTTTATTGTTATCCTTACCGAAAAAAGGCAGGGGGCAGGGGGCAGGAGGAAGAAAATAACGCCGTGTGCAACTTTCTCTCAGACCTAACCCCCAACCCCTTCCCTACAAGGGAAGGGGAGCAAGAATCAAAGCCTCT
>NZ_JAYGHD010000007.1:0-60136 GCF_034932245.1 Nostoc sp. UHCC 0251 | reverse complement strand
GAATGTAGAGACGTTGCATTGCAACGTCTCTACAAGGGTTTCAGGTAACGCATAACTAATTTCTGGAGATGTCTATTGTAAAATTTTGCTCTTGGAGTTACTCCCACAATTAATCTATGTATTAAATACAGCAAATATTTAGGATATTTCTATGTAAAAATAATTAAGTTATTCTTTTCAGGAGGAAGATATGACTGAAGAAATAATGGCAAACTTGGAGGATAAAGAAATACTTGAACTCTGGGATAATAGAGCTAGAGATTGGGATATTCAAGTTGGCGACGATGGCGACAGCAATCGAATTCTGAACTCAGATCCAGTATTATGGAGTTTCGCTGGTAATGTTGCAGGATTGTCTGTCCTTGATGCTGGTTGTGGTACAGGATATTTAGCACGCCAACTTTGTCTTAAGGGGGCCAGTGTAACTGGTATAGATTTTTCATCTCAGATGATAGAAATTGCCCAACTCAGAGCTAGCCAAAATAATCTAGATATAGATTTTCATTTGGATTCATGCACTGAACTAAAGTCGCTTCCAGATGAGCAATTTGATATGATCATCTCGAATTATGTTCTTATGGATTTGCTTGATCTCGAAGGAGCAATAAGGGCATTTAATCGAGTTCTCAAGCTTAGTGGTATTGCAATCCTGGTGTTCTCACATCCTTGTTTTCCCCAAGGCAACTCGACGACTGTAAATGAGGATGGAACGGTTTGTTATAGTTGGGCTTCTTCTTATTTTGAAAGGACGCAACGCAACGAACAACCTTGGAACCATTTTACAACACCATTTATCTGGTTTCATCGCCCTCTTTCCGATTACTGGAAAGCTTTCAAGGCAGCAGGTTTTTCTGTGGACGAATTTGAAGAGCCAAGAATTACCCCAGAGCGATATCATCTTGCAGAAGACAATCGGAAGCTTTTCAATTGCAAAACACTTCCCTATTCGGTAGTTTTTAAACTCCTAAAGGTTAAATAATTCGTAATTCGTAATTCGTAATTCGTAATTAAGTTTTGTATGTAATGGTAATTTAGACCCATATTTTTAAATATAGGTTCCCTTTTACCGTGTTTTCATCACTATCCTAGTCAAACTCTGGACACCACAAATCTGCAAGCAGTTAATGAGTTTAGCTGGGTGATTCGAGAACACGGATAAAGTTGATTGAAGAAGGCAGAAGGCAGAAGGTTCAATTTAGAAGGGGATTCAAACCCCTCCTAAATTGGGGCCACTAAGGGGGTCTTAAACCCTTGTTCCATGATTGTCACGGGCAGAGGACAGGAGTCAGTATTTCCTTCTGCCCTCTGCCTTTCCTGATAATATTGCTTATTTTTCAAACCGATTCATTGCTGTTTGCACTTTCTCAACTTGTCTGGGTGCTTGTATTTCGTTAAAGAGTGCGATCGCTTGCATAAAATTTTCTCGGCTATTGTCCATTTCACCCATTTCTTGATGAGTCAATGCTAATTGATAGTAAGCCTCCGCTAAATTAGATTTAGCGCCTATTTTATTCAGAATTTCTATCGCTTCTGTATGATGGAAAAGCGCCCTAGAAAATTCTCGTTGTTCTCTATATAACCCAGCTAGACAACTTATAGCTTTAGCCTTAAGCTGAGTAAAGTTGTTTTCTTCAGAATAAAATATAGCTCTTTGACATAAATCAAAAGATTTTTGAATATTACCTAAATTTTTATAGGTTAAACATAAGCTTATTAAGCTATGTCCAATTCCCCATAAAGTCACTCTAGTTGATGAAGAAATTGCAGAGGAAGCATCTTCAGCAATATAAAAAGCATCTTCTCTAAAGTTAGAACATGATTTAACAAAAGCCAGACAGCATTGAGCATATGCCATGTAATCATCAAGATTACTATCTTGTTCAGCCAAGTTACAAACTGATTTAAAACAATCTTCGGCTGCTTCCATTTCCAATAAATCAAGCTTGCAAAGTCCTGTATTGAATACTACAGAAATTTTTATTACCTTGACATCTAAATTGTCTAATATTTCTTCGGATTTTTTATAGCAATCTATAGCTTCTCGAATGCAACCGATAATTCGATATGTATAGCCTAGTATATTGTAAAGTTTAATCAGTCTTTCTGGCGATTTTATATGGTCGATTATCCGACTAATTACAGAAAAATTCTTTTGTAGCAGCCCCAGTTGATAAAATGAGGAACCTAAAGGTAAACCTGTACCCCACTTTTTCCCTCTTCCTTGTACAATTACATCACCAGCTTGCTCAAAATCACTAATTTCTACATAGTGATAATAAGCTTCTAAAGCAGTCAGGGCATCTGTAATATTTTTGACTGCTGCGACTTGATTTGTCCAAAATTCTGCGGCTTTTCGGTTTACTAATTCCCATTCTTCACCGACTAGCCTTAAGCGACTGATCGCTTCATCACGAATTACAGGATGCAACCAGTATTGTCCTTTTTTCGCTTCTATTAGACATAAATCTTGCAAAGCTTTAATTACACGTCTACGTTGTTGTTCTGGAACATCCCAAAGCAAACATAAAACTCCTTCAATAGGTACTGAAGGAATATCTTGATAGCGATAACATCCTAAACGGCACAGTAGACAATAAGCTTCTAAGTCAATTTGTTGCAGACGGATAAATTGACTGGCTACTAAATCTTTTAACTCTCTTTCTATTAATAAATCTCTACAATTTTCCTGCCAATAAGCATGTAAATCACCGTGAAAATCTGTTAATATTGAACCTCGGAGAATTTGCATCGCTTTGGCATTACCTCCACAAGCTCTACACATTTCGCTGACAATAATGGAATCGCAATTGATGTGGCGGCGGTTAAAAAATTGTCGCCAGGAATCATCATCTAAACCTTCCAGTGTGTAGAGATGAACTTCTAGACTAGACTCGCGCAAGCGCTCACGACTTGTTACTAAAGTAACTGAATGCACATCTGAATCTGCTAATACTCTCAATAGCTCAATATAAGGACGACGAGATTCCAGTAACTTGCCATTCTTATCAAGAGCGGTTTCTAAATTGTCGATAAACACCCCAATTTTAGGAGTTTGCTCTCGTAGTTTCCGTCGTAGTCGCTCCAAGTTAATACCAAAGTTGCGTCCTGGTTCTTCGTTAAAGTCTCGCCGCAGCCATTCTTCCACTACACTCTCCACAGGGGTGATGTTTTGGATTTCTGTAGCCATCCAAAGTTCCAGAACAAAATCAAATTTTTGACTTTTAAAATATTTGCGTGCTAAGGTGGTTTTGCCAACACCGCCTTCACCCTGAATCAGGATAACTTTTGCTCCTCCACTAACAAGGGTGTGGAGTTCGGCTATTTGGCGATCGCGCCCCACGAAGTTAGAATCTAAATCTTGGGGTTTAGTGCTGTTAGTCGCTACATTTGGAATCTGGAAAACTTTTTGTGAGTGTTGGGTTGTTCTAAATCCCTGAACCACGCCTTGGAAGGTAGATTTAGAGACTTTGGCTCCAAGCACTTTTGAGAGTAAATGCCAAAGTTCTGCACCAACTGCTTTTAAATGCGCTTCTGTATAACCACGGCTATTGGCAATATCCTGGTAAGTCCGCTTTTCATCCTCCCACAAATGACGCAAGATAATCCTTTGAGTTTTATCTAAGTGTTCTCCCGTCTTGAGAAAAACCAAGTTATCTACAAACTCTAAGGCTTCTTCTACACCCATTTGCTAACTTGATGTATCATTTGGAATTCATTATAACCATATTTTTACTACTTCTTCCTACCTTACATACTACAAAATACTTTTTCCTACTGAGTAGTAAACCTACTTTATCAGACTGCAAAGACTTTTGGAGAGTATTATCTTTGTAGTTAATACAGGCGAAGTTAAGTTAAGCGCCAAGAAAAGGTGGTTGAGGAGAGATTTAGAGAGCGCGACTACTGCAAGCTTAGTAAATCACAGATATTACTTGTTACTGTCCCATATTATTGACTGATGAAAGTGGTGTCTACTAAACAGGCAGTGGGTATTAACTAACTAGATTCTGTAGAGCATATTTACAACTAAGTATGTAAGTCTTTACCCTACAGGAGGTTCAATGATGTTAGACAAAGATTGTCATCATGATTGCAATCAAAATCAGTGCCCCTTTGCCCAAGATACACGTAATCCCAATAGATATGTTTGCCTCAAATGTGGTATTGAGCGAGAAATAAATAAGTATTCCTCTGGTTTTGGCTCGTTTTTGCTGCTGTTGTTGGGCTTGTTTATTTCGTTCCAACTATTAGTTAATTATGAAAAGCAAAACGATCTAGAAAGGCAACAACAGTCTTTGAATAGCTCACCCAATCAGGCAAGTACCCACGTGTAAACCTAATTTTCAGGCTGGGCAAGATTTCCCATATCCTCCTTTTTGAACGGAAAAATGGGAAATCAAAAAAATATTCACTGCTAAAAAATTGGCTACTTTCGTGAGTAAAATGATGGACAGAAATCAGGATACGCTTTTATTTCGCTTTGCTTCTAAATCTTTGAAATATTTCTTGCTGGTGCTGTTTGGCATTGCGATCGTCTACGTTCTATCCAGTGCTTTAGGTATTTTTCACATCATACCCATACTGCTGTACCTTTTACAACAATTTTTCCTTCCACTGGGAATTATCTTGTTGTGTTTAATTACAACAACAGTCATTATTGAATCCCTACGTTAAGAATCGAGGGAGTGGGGAGTTAGGAGTGAAGAAATAAATTAATTTACTGGGGTTCATCTGACTCTAACTCCTAACTTATTCACTTTCCGTAGTAAACCCTGGCGTTACGGTATCCTATATTTCGCAGATATTTATTCCATTCCTCAGCTTGGAATCGATCAGAAAAAGGCCCTACTGCTACGTGTGGTCCTCGTGGTTGCGTCCTTTCAAGGACTCCGCCAGATCGCCCTAAACCTTGACTATATCGAGCAAGATTCTGCCTAATTTGTTCTGCGATCGCAGGTAACTGTTCTGAAGTAGTCGGAATGGCGACATAATATCTAGAGACTGGCCTATTAGCATTTATATTACTGCGATCGCCTACAAAGCCTCTATTGCCTACCTCTATTTCCTGCCCATTAGCAAAGCTGATAATCCGGGTATTATATATGCCTAGTGACTGTAGCTCACTCACCCGTTGTTGGGCGTTAGATACTCTATTAAAAACTCCTGATTGAATTACACTCCGGCCTTGGTATTCTCGAATGTAAGCAGTGGGTTCAATCCGACGGATTTCTTGTAGCGTCTGGAAATCACTCCCATCTACATAAACTAAGTAGCGTTCAAAGTTCTGGTTATATTGACTAAACTGTGGAGGTTGAGAGGGCTGAAAGTTCGGCTCAAATTGATTGTTTTGTACTGGTTGAGAGGGCTGAAAATCCTGCTCAAATTGATTATTTTGTAGTGGTTGGGAAGGCTGAAAGTTCTGCTCAAATTGATTGCTTTGTACTGGTTGTAACTGCGGTGATGGCTGTTGACCAAAGGGAACTGGCGGTAAAACTTCACCTGCTTCTTGAGCCAATAGCACATTGCTGTTGTGGAGTTGTGCTTGTGCTGGGGTAGAATCGGGAATCAGCACTAACCATCCTGCCACGAATAAAAGGAGAAGTTTGATAGTGGGCTTCCAACCTTCAGAACTTCGGCGCAGCATTTGAAATGGGATAAATTTACTCGTTATTCCTTTCGACATAGTAGTTAGAAAGCTATCAAAGTATTTCTAGGCAATTTCCGTTAGGAACTAATTAGTTTACCGTTGTAGCAACTACTATATAGCGTTGACGTAAAATTAGCTCATCTAGGTGGCAAAAAATACATTTGAGACGCGATGAATCGCCGTCTCTACAAGAGGGCTTTCTGGCTTATCCCAAGCGTATTGAGGTAAAACTGGTGTGTGTAGACCCTAGCCCAAAGGGAGAGGCTAGCGCCTTCTCTACAAGCATGGGTACTACATTAAAAAATGTAATTGTAAATTGGTTTAACTCAACAAAAATCGGCGGCAATCCCATCCCATCCCTTCAAAGGGTGTTCAGGATAGCCGCCCGCCGATTTAGTCAGTGGTACTAATGACTTCGATTTCTCCACAGCATTCAAGAAAACGAGCGTAACCCGGCAGTGTGCCGTCAGACAAGCTATGTTTTCTTCGTTGTGGGACGAGTTAAGAACCCTTAAGTTGATTAATGCTCATTTGGTGTCAATAAGTTTTCAAACAGAAAGTCTGCCAATTTTGTGCCAGACACATAAGCTGCATCTGCATCCCATTGGTAATGGACACCCAGATAAACACGACTACGCCCATTCTCTAAAGCTGCGGCAGAGAAGCTATTAAATGTCCGTGTGATTCTAATGCCATTATTGCCCCTGGCACTTGGATCTTCAGATGTTGCCGTAAAAGTAACATTATCCGTGCCAAAAAAGTTCCGCATAATACCAGCATGGACTGCTCCGAAAGTAGCGTGACCAGAGATATAGGCTGGAAATGGAGGAGAAAATCGGGTGCCATCAGGACTGGGTGATAGAGGTTTCCAAGTGGGGTCAGCAATTGTTCCAGGGTTGTTGTCTTCAAATGCCCTTTGAATTGCCGTTTCTGGTCTCCACAAATCCAAATCGGTGTCGTACTTCGCATCCCAAGCCAAGATTGCCGCATCGCCTAAAGCTAAAGCAACCAGAGCAAACAGCCGTGCATTTTCAGAAAAGCTTAGACCTTTTAATTTAGAGACAATCTGAGTAATAGTATATAGTTGCCCAGGTGGCTTAGATGTTCCATCAAGATCATTTGCCCAGAAAAGAGCAATATCGGTTTGTTCTTGAGTCCGTTCAGTAGAGTTAGCAGCACCAAGCTGCTTTACTTCATTCAGTTGAGCAGCGTATTCAACACTAGCGAGTAAATCCTGTTTACTGCTGAAGCCAGCCGGACGAGTCGGGCGAAAGTTTTTAATTGGAGTCGGCGAAAAAGCTTTTAGTTTGCCCCAATTTGGCGTCACTGCAAGACTGGAACCTGTTGGTCGCCAATCACCAGGCTGATGTCCTGGAGTATAATCGCTGTTGTCGTTAAACCCGTCCCCTTCTCGATTTTTGAGGATTGCTTTAGCTGCGGCTATTCCAAGTTCTTTACCATCATCGATGCTCTGTTGCGACACACCACTGCTTTTAATTTCATCGATGGCTTTGTCTCGTTCTGCGTCAAAAAAGCTCTGGTTTTTCTTTTTGGACTTGGGAAAATTGGCATTAGGATAAACGCTGTCGCTACAAAGTACAGTATATGCAGCGTAAACTCCTGCTGCTTCTTTAGAAGTTCCTAGTTTTACCGGGAGAATTCCTAAATATGGTTTGTAGTCTTGCTCGATGGAATTGACAGCATCGTATATTGCAGCATGTAATATAGCACCAGTACGAGAGATTGGTCCAGGTGCGCCACCGTTGAGACGGATTGTTTCTAAATATACATTGTTCCAATTGATAACTTGGTCTTTCATAAATATTCCTTTGCTTACTCTTGTGTTTAACCTAGTTGGGGAGCTAATTGTCCAGACAGAAGTAGACTAATACCACTTCGTGTAATTAATGACTTTCTCTACAGGACGCTCTGCGTAGCTTGACGGTTCTCCGTTGAAATACGGACAACACCACCCAGTAGTTCGGCTTTTGCTTTTCTGTAGTAGACTACACCAGGGCTTCGCTTTTTAATGTAGAGGAATTACTGAATGCTTAGTAGTACCCTCTGGGGTACTATTTGCAATGCTTGCTTGATTACTTATAAATAAGCGTTAGGAACTGCCTTTACTTTTACTGCGATCGTCTCTATTTGCTGACTCAGAAACTGAAGTGCTTTGGTAGCAAGGCAATGAAAGAGTGTGTGCTACAATTGGACAACCACGCAGCTTGTCGTGCTTTGTATGAAAAAAGTCGTCGTTGGTCTTTCTGGTGGCGTTGACAGTTCCACCGCCGCAGCTATCCTGCACCATCAGGGCTATGAAGTAATTGGTTTGACTCTTTGGCTAATGAAAGGCAAAGGTCAATGTTGCTCTGAAGGTATGATCGACGCGGCTGATATCTGTGAACAACTGGGTGTTCCCCATGAGGTTGTGGATATTCGGGATGTCTTTCAGACGCATATTGTCGATTACTTGGTAACTGGCTACAGTGCTGGGATTACGCCTTTGCCTTGCTCTCAGTGCAATAAAACGGTGAAGTTTGGGCCAATGGTACAGTATGCCCATGAAAAATTGGGATGCGATCGCATTGCCACTGGTCATTATGCCCGAATTAGCTATGACGAAGCAAGTGGACGTTACCAATTATTAAGGGCTGTTGACCGCAACAAAGACCAGTCATACTTCCTCTATGATTTGTCTCAAGATTTACTTACAGCAACCATATTTCCTCTAGGCGAACTAGAAAAAACTGACACGCGCCGCATCGCTACTGAATACGGGCTGAAAACTGCTGACAAGCCAGAAAGTCAAGACTTGTGCTTAGTGGAAAGTAACGGTTCCATGCGGGCATTTTTAGATAAATATTTAGCTCCCAAAACAGGCGATATTGTCGATGTCACAGGCAAAGTTTTGGGACAGCATGATGGTGTCCATCACTACACCATTGGCCAGCGCAAAGGCTTGGGGATTGCTGCTGCTGAACCGCTGTATGTGATTGAATTAGATGCAGAAAATAATAAGGTAGTAGTAGGCGATCGCACTAAGGTAACTCAGCCGGAATGCACAGTAGGGCGAGTAAACTGGGTTTCTATTGCCGAACCATCCACCCCTATTCATGCCCAAGTGCAAATTCGCTATCGTTCAACCCCTACACCAGTGACGGTGATTCCGTTGGAAAACTCCCGTGTACGTTTGGTATTTGATGAACCCCAATTCAGCATCACTCCCGGACAAGCGGCAGTATGGTACAACGGAGAAAAAGTGTTAGGTGGCGGAATTATTGAACAGTTTAGTTAATAATATTTTGGTATAAAGCAAAACCACCCTTCCTGGCTTGTAAGGAAGGGTTTTTTATTGGTTTGCTAAAGCACTGGAGTTGAGACTAAGCAACAAGAAAAGACTCAGCAACGCTGAGTTGAAAATGGCTAATTCGGGCTGGGCTAAAATTTTCAGACTTAGGTGACGATGTCGCAAGTCTTGGAATTCGTAAGCAATGGCGAGAGTATCAAGCCGCAGTTCAAAGATACTGTGCAACCCTACACCAACCACCCTCAAGTGTCCAACTAAGCGGTCACTATGCCAGCCTAAGAATACCTGGTACAGCAGGGCGTAAAAGTAGCTACCATTTCAATTAAAGTAAGGGGCAAAATGCTCTTGTCTGTTTGGCCGAAGAGGCAGGGGAGTAGGGAGCAGGGCGCGGGGGGAGGATTTACGATTCTCCAGCAATCAAGGGTTTCAGAGCAAATAAATTTATTTATGCCCAACAGTGAAAATACTTGTTTTTAGCAGAACTGTGGCAATAAATAGTATGTACTCGCTTTCAGTAGATCTAAATCTATGTATGGGGTTCTCTCCCCTGCTCCCTGCCCCCTGCCCCTTTTCCTCTTTTTGACTAATAATCCTGTTCTACGCCGCCTACTACCGGCCTAACTTCAGTAAATGGATCGGTGCCGCCACCCCAGTTAAAATCACTAATTCGGATGCTGAAGCCGCCTAACTCCAGTACCGGATTGTAACGCAAGGTGATGCCATAGGTGCGACGGCTATATTCCAAAATGTAGTCTGTGCTAGTTTCTTTACCAGTATCTAAGTTAACTGATGTTTGAAAGCCTAAGCGAAAAGGGCCGTAGATTTGTTGTGATATTCCAGCGCTCAAAACTTGGTTATCAACAGAGCGATCAAACAAAAAGGGTGATAATCCGTTGTTTAAGCCTTGAGAGTAACTAATATTAAAAGCGGTATAGTCGAAAAAAGGTCGAGAAAAATGACCAATTTGACCTTGTAAGCCAATTGTACCAATTAAGGTGCTTTGGTTATCACCATTGGTGTAATAATTGCTAGTGCCTGTGAGGCTAGCGATCGCTTGCAAGTAAGGAACTACAGGGGTAGCTGTGTATCGTAATCCCTCAGTGGCAGTGGGTGGTAATGGTTTTCCCTGCCATAGTAATATCCCTTTACTGAGAGAAGCACTGCCTTGTAAACGACCTAGTGAGATGCGATCGTTTTCTCGCACCGGCTCTAGCAAATCTTGGCGATCGGTGTTGGCATTGATATATCGAGCGCTTGCCTGATAGGTGAGGTTGATGCCACTGTTGCCTAAAGGAATTACAGGAGAGGTAATAATGCCGCCAAGACTGCTCTGGACGGTTTGAAAGCCAAGGGTACCGTTGTAGAAACGATCGCGGTAGCTATACTCCAGATTCAAAAGATGGGGAAGGGAAGTCCCTAATATCTGACGCAATCCTAGCCTCGCCCGCAAATTATCTTCTAGCTTGTTCAAGTCAAAACTAGTTAACTCCCCAGTCCCCTGAATTACTGCTCGTGGACTCAAAACAGAATTTATCTTTGTCTTGACAGCAAACAATGCGCCTAAGTCACCCGTGCCTTCTTGCACAGCTCTCTGTAAAAGCAACTGAGGCGTGATCGTCCAGCGTGTCTGCTCTGTATCGATCACCGGAAAGCCACGCTCAATATACACACCACCCCGATCTTCTCCATCATAGCCGGGGGAGACTATTGCAGGTGTAACGTCCCGCTCCCGACGATCAATAGTCCGCTCATTCAGCGGAATTGGTAAAGATACTGTTTGATCCAATACCAAACGCTGCCCCTGTGTCCTGATGCGGTCTACCAAAGGTGTCTCTCGCGTTAGAGTTACTTTATCGGCGCGTAATTCTAGCTCTGGGGGCGAAAAAGGATCATTGGTGATGCGAACATCCCTTGCTTGCCAGCCTTGCGGATAAAAGTCAATGTTTTCAGCTTCAAACCTGAGCCGATTGACTGCACCCCCTGATTTCGGTGGCGGGATATTTCTAGCATCTGCCTGTCCACCAATTGTCACATTAATTCCTCCAAGGCTGCTCACACCGGAAACGGGCTGATTGGCTCTAATGCGATCGCTGGGCGGACGTTTTGGAACTCCACCAGCAGTTACACCTGTGGTTGAAAAAGCAAAATCTGTTTGTGCTGAGGGTACGTAAATTTCTCCTCTACCATTCTCCAGTTCCCCATTATCTTGAACAAAGTTATAGGTGAAGCGTTGTCCGCGCAGTACCTGATCGCCCCGTGTTAAAGTTACGTTGCCTTCCCCCGCAGCAATCAAGTTGTCTAAATTTACTTGCAAGCGATCGGCATCCACCACCGCCCCATCAAATCGCACAACTACATTCCCAACAGCTGTAATAATTCGCCGTTGCTCGTCATACTCTTGCCGATCTGAAGTGACTTCTACAATTCTCGGTTTGACTGGCGGCGTGTTAGTGGGCGCTTGTGGCTGATTGGGGGTGTCTACCTCTGGTGTAGGCGTTGGTGCTTGAGTTTGTTGTTGAACTTGGGACTTGAATTCTACAGTGATGGGCGCTGATAGTTGGTTTGTTGGGTTACGAGACTTAAATTTTATAAAATTTTGTCTTGATTGAGAATTCGATGCAAGATCAGCAGCAGATACAGAAATATTGTCTCTTCCTGAAGACTGTGATGCAGTAATATTACTTTGCTGTTTTTGCTGGGTTAACTTCTTAGCTAAAATTTCCGCCTTTGATGGGACTAACTTGTTGCTGTTGACGCTTGGGGCAATTTCAAGAGGAGGTGGAGATTGAGCGACAAGCGGACTTGGAGAAACTCTATAGCTAAAGCTACCATCCAAAAAGGTTTGTTTTTCTGTACCACTATTGGAAGTTGGCGATCGCTCACCCAGTTTTTGAGAAGGTTCACGTTTTGCGTCTAGCCCGGAAGCCTCCGCTTCAACTTCTCTTTGCGTCTCTCGTTTGCGTAACGCCGCTCTGAGGAGAAGTTCCGAGCACCGAACGCCGATACTTGGACTTGTCTTTATCTTTATGTCTTCTTTCTCTTGGCAATTAGAGGTTTTAACCTCCTGCTTGGGATAACCAACAACCAGCGATCGCCCCAAAAGTGCAGCATTTCCAGAGTTGGCGATCGGGGAAATTTCTGGTGGAAAAGTTTCTGGTGAATGGGGTACAGAGGGAGTTTTGGCAACTACCAAGTCATCTTGAGTTGAGTTAATCGGAGTTGGCAATGGCGGATCACTCTTGGTGTCACCCACAATTGCCAATTTAGCCAAATCCTTGGGCTGCTTGGATTTGTCTGTCTTTTCCTGCATTCCAGTTTCTACAACTGAAAGAAACTTTGTATGACTAGCAGATGAGGTGGGATTTACAGGTTTTAAAGATTCGTGGATAGGAGGCGGATCGGGCGGCAGAACTGGATGAAGCATATTTGAGCATAATCGGGCCAACAAACAGCCAAATGACGGACGGAAGCATTAAATATACATTTTGCCTTCCGACTGTCGCCTTCTGCTACCGGTAGCAAGCCACTTGGAGAAGGAAACTTACTAGGCGAAAGTTTAGTAAGTTTCCGTGGCATTTAGTATCTTCCGCCTTCTAAAGTCGCGGATGATTTATCGCCCTTTTACTCTAAGTCCCGACGGCCGGGGTTACGAGCTGGATCGTTTGACAAAAATCCGAAGACAAAGATAGTTACGAAGAAGGCAACAACAATATAAACAGCGATTTTTAAAGTCACCATAGAAATATCTCCAAGGGGGTAAGACAAAGAAAGCTTTTCTTTTAGGATCTGCCATGCAGAAAAGATAGCTCCTTTATATTACCCAAATCTCGTCCCTTTTTGAGAGGACTCTGGAGACTAGGAACTGGGGTTACTCTTGTGACGCTAACTGATGGCAAAGGTTTCCCAAAAAAGGTAACAGCGGATAGTTACCATGCCCCATGCCCCATGCCCCATGCCCAATGCCCAATTCCTTAGATTGAAGTAATGCTTAAGTCTTTGCCAATTCGGTTTTTGATTACTCGTGCAGGTATGCCTACTGCAACGGAGAAAGGAGGAATATCTTTATTGACAACTGCTCCTGCACCAATAACACTGCCTTTGCCGATAGTAACGCCATCTAATACTGTTACTCCATGCCCTAGCCAACAGTCATCCTCAATCACAATTCCCTTGCGAGTAATGCCTTGGTATTTAATCGGCTTCATCGGATCGGCAAAATTATGATTATTGGCATATATCGCTGAGTAGGCAGCTATTAAGCAATGTTTACCAATTTTAATGTCTCCTGGCCCCTCAATAGACACGTTAGGGCCAATGAAGGTGTCTTCATCAATATGTATACACGTATTTTCCAAAGATCCTATATCAACGTTACGCTCAATAGCGACTCTATTTCCTAGATGAATTCTATTATTTTTGTGTCCTCTAGCATTCATCCGCACACCCTTAAAAATATATACTCCACTGCCTATCTCAATACAACAAGTACCGTTAAATTCAACATCATTTTGAATATAAACTGGGCTGCCCATCTGGGCAAAAATACTACGATATCCCAAATTACGCAACTTCGGCCCCAGAATAAGTGTAGGAATATCCCCTAACACAGTAGTTACTAAAAGTTCTTGCACGCGCTGCAATTTGGAAAAATACTGCTCGTTATGCATGGCTACATATCTCTTCAATTAATTGTTGTTGACAGGATTGATTTGTTGTGGTTTTATCCTAATTTTCTGCCAATCTTAACAAGCTTTGTACTTATTAATACATGGCAATAGCTAGCGTATTACCGAAATTTACCCATATTTTTAGATGGTTTTCCAAAAATTAAAAAACCAGAGCTGGCTTTGACTATGTTAGTAATTCTTTAACTTAGGTGCGATAGAATTACTCAATTGATATGCACAATTGCCTTGGGTCACTAGAAGCTTTTGTACCAGTCACAGTACATAAAAATTTGCTTCTTTTTCACCAGATCAATTAACAAAACAATCTCAGTGCATTGCAGGGTCAAACCTCAGACTATTAAATTGTCTGATGGGTAAATTTGCTGGTTTCGATAGGCTACTGTTTCGGTTCTCTGCCAAATTTGCAAAGCTTGTTACGCAAATAAGGATAAAGTTGTTTGCCTTGAGGCTACTTTCTCTCAGGCAGTTTTAGTCTTTTGAAACAACTCAGTTCCACAAGCTATTTTGCAACAAAAAATACATTTAACTAGACTATATTCAAAGATAAAATAAAATTTTTGCCTAGCATGACAATGTAATTATTGTTAGATTTATACGGGTATTTTTGCCCAAATAAAACTAACTAGGGTGGATTATCTCCCACATCAGCCATCACATTGAAGTTAACCATCGGTGCAAACAAGTAAGCGCTTCCCCGACTGCTATGACGGCTTTCTTGCAACGAATTTCTAGAGTATGCTGCTCCAATCATGTTGCACACGGATGATTTACAGACTAACCAATTCATGTTTGGAATTAGCATGAATGGCTTTTAATAACAATTGTTTTTAACGATAACACATTTTATTTTTAATGGAACAATCTTAGTAAATAAGTCGATTTCCAAGTTACTTGTTGATGATAATGCTGAAACTAGTTAACTTTTTTACTAGAGTGATTCTACTCTCAAATAATTTTATACACATAGGCAAAATTTATTGGAAACGGAAAGTTTAAAAATGATCTAAGCTGCGAATTACCATTTCTGCCTATATTTCTACCGTTGCTTGTCCAAGTAATTTTATGTTTTTTTGCTCACTCAAAATGATATCTACTATACTTGTGAGACACTTTTTGTTAAAAAACTAAAAATTCTCTTTTACCCTATTACTTGTATATAAAAATTTGTAAATCACCCATTCGGGTGATCCAAGCGGGTGATGCGTGCTTGGCACTACTTATTATAAATTTTATAGAAAGAAAGCTAAAACGTAGCTTAGTTTCCAGGAGAAGTCCAGAAAAAAACATCAAATACCCACATTGAAGTATCGGTTTTAACTCACACACTTGGTTCAAATTATGGCTTTAATTAAAGAAATTGTCCAAGAAGCTCTAACTACTGGCTATCTGAGTGTTGTAGCCGAAGATCAACTGCGATCGCAACTTCAAAGTAATTATGACTCAGAAGACCTAGATGCCTGGATCATTTTACAGCGAGCTATTGTGGCGGGTGATGTCAAACAAGAGTCGCGCCGAAAAAAAGCTTCCCTCTCTCCTAAAGCCAAGGACGCTTCATCTAGTATCAAACTTGCTTATCAAATGGCAGCGGAGATTGCTTATGCGGCAGCTGTAGCTTTGTCAATGACAAAAAACACTAAAGATCAGCCTTCACTAGGTGCGTAACATAATACCTTCGTAAGTTATTTTCCTGATTTAGCATAAAAAATATATACCAAGTAGTTATTGATTACTTTTCTAGTTAACTGCTTGGTATTATTTTTACATAATCCAATTTTCTGCTGGGTGAAGTCAATTGTAGGCGATGTCTATAAAGGGTTATGACGCTCTTCGCGCAGAGTGCGGTAGGCAAGACTCGCTCTAAGAGTTGCTATGCCGCAGGCTTTACGCTTCGCTATCAGAGCCGCATCACCTTAAGTTAACCTCAACGGAAGATTGATATTAAGTTTTTCCTCTGACACTGCCTCTACGGTAGGGCAACTTATTAAAAAATAATTAAAATTTTCACTGTTGCTTGACGCAGCTATGAGGAATTTTTACCTTTAGCCAAGACCTTAGAATTGATCCCCGGAATCAATTCTAAAATAAATATAAATTATTTATTCAAAACTAAATTTTTTTCAATGATATATGACAGTAAATGATTAAATCTTAATATACCAAGTATATGGCTGAGGCTAACGCATAGAATTAGAAACACCTTGGTGTAAACTTTAGCAACGAGGTTAAAAAGAATTCTCAATGCTTAACAAAGTCATCGCTTTTTCACAAACTACTGTATAAAGAATTGGCAACATTGGTAAAGAGAGTAAACAATAACCATAGCTAAACTTGGAGTTTTGCCAACTTATGCAGCCAATTCGTACATTTAACGTATCCCCTTCACTACCGCCACGACTCGAACCACTACGGCGGTTGGCATATAACTTGCACTGGGATTGGAACGTTGACACTAAAGATTTATTTCGTCGTTTAGACTCTGACCTCTGGGAGTCTAGCCATCATAACCCGGTGTTGATGCTCGGTACTATCTCTCAATCGCGGCTTCTGGAAGTTGTCGAAGATGAAGGCTTCCTAGCGCAAATGGATCGATCTGCTCGTCAGTTAGAAGATTATTTGCAAGAGCGCACCTGGTATCAGAAACAACGGGAGCATAAACCAAAAGAATGCTACGCCTATTTTTCGGCGGAATTTGGACTTGTAGATTGTTTGCCAGTCTATTCTGGGGGTTTGGGCGTTCTGGCGGGGGATCACCTCAAATCTGCCAGTGACTTGGGGTTACCGCTTGTAGGTGTAGGTTTACTCTACCAGCAAGGCTACTTTGCCCAGTATCTCAATGCCGATGGCTGGCAGCAAGAACGCTACCTGCTCAATGATTTCTACAATATGCCCTTGCATCTAGAACGCAATGCCGATGGTTCAGAACTGCGGATTGCGGTAGATTATCCAGGACGCAAGGTGTATGCCAGAGTTTGGCGCGTACAGGTAGGAACGGTTCCCCTGTATTTGATGGACACCAACATTGAACCCAACAACACTTACGACCACGACATCACAGATCAGCTGTACGGTGGCGACATCGATATGCGTATCCACCAGGAAATCATGCTGGGGATCGGTGGTGTGCAAATGCTCAAAGCTTTGGGGCTGAAAGTTACCGCCTACCACATGAATGAAGGCCACGCCGCCTTCTCTGCCTTAGAACGCATCCGCTTGCTGATTCAAGAAGAGGGATTGAATTATGCCCAAGCTAAACAGGTAGTGGCTTCTAGTAACATCTTTACTACCCACACGCCAGTACCGGCAGGGATTGACTTGTTCGCTCCCGAAAAAATGCTGCACTACCTGGGATATTACGCAGAGATATTTGGGTTGCCCAAAGAGCAATTTTTAGGACTGGGGCGCGAGAATACAGGCGATTTGTCTGGGCCTTTCAGTATGGCGGTGCTGGCGCTGAAAATGGCAACATTTTCTAACGGTGTCGCACAACTGCATGGTGTGGTGTCGCGGCAAATGTTCCAGGGCTTATGGCAGAAAGTGCCAGTAGAAGAAGTGCCGATCGCAGCAATTACTAACGGTGTCCATGCTCGGAGTTGTGTGGCCAAATCGACTCAAGAGTTATACGATCGCTACCTCGGTCCAAATTGGTCATCAGCACCACCAGATAGCCCATTGTGGGAGCGGATGGACGCCATACCTGATGAGGAATTGTGGCGCAATCACGAACGCTGTCGTTTGGATATGGTTTTGTATGTGCGAGAGCATTTGGTCAAGCATTTGACCGATCGCGGCGCTTCGGCTTCCGAAATTGTCCAAGCCCAAGAAGTTTTAGATCCTTACGCTTTCACCATTGGCTTTGCTCGTCGGTTTGCCACCTACAAACGCGCCACCCTCTGGATGCGTGATTTGGATCGGATTAAGCGGCTTTTACTAGCTAACAAAGACCGGAAAGTGCAATTTGTGATTGCTGGTAAGGCACATCCTAAAGATATTCCCGGTAAAGAACTGATCCGCGAGATCAATCACTTTATCCGCGAACAGCATTTAGAAAAACAGGTAGTGTTTGTTCCCAATTACGACATTCACATAGCGCGGTTGATGGTTGCGGGTTGCGATATCTGGTTAAATACACCGCGTCGTCCACGGGAAGCCTCTGGTACCAGTGGCATGAAAGCCGCTATGAATGGACTGCCGAATTTAAGCGTACTAGATGGCTGGTGGGATGAAGCTGATTACGTCCGCACGGGCTGGGCAATTGGACATGGAGAAAATTACGACGATCCTAACTACCAGGATGAAGTAGAAGCAAATGCTCTCTACGAGTTGTTAGAGAAGGAAGTTGTACCGCTATTTTATGAACATCGGGATACTGATGGTTTACCCCGTCCGTGGGTTGCCAAAATGAAGGATGCAATTCGCTTGAATTGTCCGTTCTTTAATACAGCGCGGATGGTAGGAGAATATGCACAAAGGGCTTATTTCCCAGCTAGCGATCGCTATCATACTCTGACTGTTGATAACTATGCTCCAGCTAAAGAACTAGCTGCTTGGAAAGAAAAACTAAGCGAACACTGGTTCAACATCAGAATCAAAGATGTTGATGTATCGGCAGCTTCAGACATTGAAGTTAACCAAACCGTTGCTGTCAAAGCCAAGGTTGACTTAGCAACTTTGACAAATGATGATGTGCAGGTGGAATTATATCAAGGTGCGATCGATGCCAATGGTGATATTGTCAACGCTGTGCCAGTGGTGATGGATTACCAAGGGGAAGATGGACAGCAATTGAGTATTTACACTGGTAATATCATCTATACCGCTTCTGGTTTACAAGGCTTGTCTTTGCGTGTATTGCCGAAAAATCCACACTTGGCTAATCCTTATGAACCAAGGTTGATTGCTTGGGCAGAGTAAGAGTGCTGAGTAGTTATTGAATACTCAAGATTAGGCGTTGCTGATTTAAGTTTAGCAACGCCTTTTATTATGTGATGCAGTCATGCCCCAAAACAACTATTGCTAGAATGATGAGGAATTATAAGGTAAATGCGATTTGACTGGGATAATCACAAAAGTCAGCTTCTTAAGCAAAATAGGGGATATTCTTTAGAAGAGATCGCTACTATTTTGGCAGGCGACTATGTAGAACGAATCAAACAAGATGATCCAGAACAATTTATTGCTATTGGATATCTGGAAAACACCCTTTTCTCAGTCATTTATGAAGTTCGTTATGATGGTGAAGGGGAATATATTTGGTTAATTACTTATTGGAAAAGTACTCGACGGGAAAGAGAAATCTATGAACAATATTTCTATTGAAGAACTTGAAGAAAAAATTGCGAAGGGAGAGGAAGTCGTTGATCTTTTTTTTGACTCCACAACAACAAGAGTCGGAACACCTCGTCAAATGACCTCACGAAGACGACAGGATATAGTCACAACAAACCTTGAAATTCCTAGTCCGATGCTCAATGAACTGGACAAAATGGCAACCGAACTCAATATTAGTCGTCAAGCTGTGATTAAAATGATGCTAAGACGCGCTCTCGATGAACACTATTTGGCCAAGAACCAGATTAAATCAGAAATTTAATTGCGTAGCTTGCCGCCGTAGCATCACTTTTTGTGTGTGCTGTTACCCGAATTATTCAAATTTCACTCTGTAAACTTCATGTTTTGAGTAGGAAAATCAATCACTGAGGGAAATTGTTTGAGAAGTATGAAGTATTATGTTTAACACCAAAATCTCTGAAATATAAGATGAGGAGTTGCTGATTTAAGTTTAGCAACGCCTTTTATTTTACAAGCTTTCAGGTAGATAATTAATATCTAGTAGCTGTTCTAAGGTGTAAATACAAGATTGAGGAAAGTTATCTAGTTTGCCATCACTTTTCTCAATTACACACCCTAAAGCATCATTATAAATTGATGCTAATTCATTTTCTAAGTATTGATATAAATTTGTTGTCAAGTTACGTTTTAATTGATTCCTGAAACTTCTAATTTCTGCTTTCCAATGCCCAGAATTATATTGAGATTCTTCTGTCCAATATTCCAGCAATAAAAGATGTCTAATAATTTGTTCTAATAAACTAGCAACCTTGGCTTTGTCTCTACGACCCAAATTTTCTAGCTCCTCAATTAAATTTTCTAAATCTAGTTCTTCTAAATGATTAGCTTTCAATAGCTTGATTGTTTCCTCTAACCAGAGATGATCGTCAATTTCATAAAGCTCTTTTAAACTCAAGTTAGAACTAACTCCTTGCATAAAACCTCTTTGAGTTAAATCTTACAAGATTACAATTTTAGGCTAACATTCTTTGAGGGATGACAATGTAGCCAGTGGTGCGATCGCCTAATACCAAATTACGTTCTTCTCCCCAATACCACCAATAAGCAGCAACATAAGCGCAAATTAAGCTATCTAGTTTATCTTCAGCTGCTTTGAGGGCTGCGCCTGTGGTGGGTATTTCCACAAAGAAGGTAGGGCTATCGCAGAGGCACAGAGCAGGAGAAAAAGAGGGGAGGATATCGAGAAGATAATTTTGGAGTTTGATTAATTCTAGGCGACGCTCATTGAGCCGTCCTTTTTTGTATTTGAGGATGCGTTCTAAGTTGAATAGATTAACAATTGCTGGGTGGGGAAAGACTTCTATTTGATATCTGCTAAGTTTTTGCGGTTCAATAGTGGGTGCGTGTGCAAAACCGCGTGATTCTAATTCTAAGCCAAAGTTGATGGTGCGCTCTGCGAAGGGTAGGTTTTGATTAGCTGGGTAGCATCCTGCATGATATTTACCAAAGTATTTATGGCTGAGTTTGTCGGGGATACGACTCCCGCTAGCATTGGGTATGAGGGTAGGCGCATCTACGGCGATGATGGCTGGTTCGTCTGGTTTGACGCTCTGATCAATCCAGGTGAGGATGTCTGCAATGGCTTCTTTGCGGTCTAGATCAAGTAATTGCAGTTGTCCATCTATCCATTCTAAGCAGCATAGTCCACTTGGTTGAGATGTCCAGCCTAAATCAATGCCAATAAATTTCATGGTCATAACACGAATTTGCGATTATTTTCGCATTTTCGGGCAACCATTTATCTAAATTTACTTGCTACAAATCGTGATAAATAATCTTATAATCTTAAGCAGCTTGCCTTAATTTATTTTATGTCGCAATAAATTAATCAAGATTATTCCAATGAAAATTTTATTTTTACATCCTAATTTTCCCTCGCAATTTCGCAACCTAGCGATAGTTTTAGGTAAAGATCCTAATCACAAAGTCGTCTTTGGGACAAATCGCCGTGAAGGGGAAATACCTGGCGTTTATAAAGCTATTTATACTCCTTCTCGTGAAGCTGCTCCCCAAACCCACCACTATGTTCGCAATCTAGAAAATGCTGTTCTTACTGCTCAGGCTGTCTATCGCGTAGTAGAAAAATTAAAAGCCGAAGGTTTCGTTCCAGATATAGTCTATGGTCATTCTGGTTGGGGACCAACTTTATTTATGAAAGATATTTTCCCCAAAGCAGAATTATTGTGTTATTTCGAGTGGTTTTATCATGCTCACGGTTCGGATGCAGATTTTGATCCCAGTGATCCATTGAATGCTGATGATGAATGCCGCATCCGTGTGAAAAATACGCCGATTTTGACTGATTTATATAGCTGCGATCGCGGTCTTTGTCCAACGAATTGGCAGCGTCAGCAATTTCCCAAAGAATATCATAGCAAACTCACTGTAATTCATGATGGTGTTGATACCAAATATTTTGTTCCTAAACCAGGCGCAAAGTTAGTTTTACCAAGAATAAATCTGGATCTTTCCCATGTGGAAGAGTTGGTAACTTATGTGGGACGGGGGATGGAACCTTATAGAGGATTTCCGCAGTTTATGGAAGCGGTGGCGCTAATTCAGCAGCGAAGACCTAAGTGCCATGTAGTAGTTGTGGGAGAAGATAGGGTGGCTTATGGTAAAAATCTCCCTGATGGGAAGACTTATAAACAATTAATGCTAGAAAAATTATCTTTGGATTTATCGAGACTGCACTTTACAGATAGGCTTCCTTACAATGAATACCTTCAGGTTTTGCAAGCTTCTTCTGCTCATATTTATTTAACTCGTCCTTTTGTATTATCCTGGTCAATGTTAGAAGTAATGGCAGCAGGATGTTTACTAATCGCTTCTAAGACTCCGCCAGTCTTGGAAGTCGTACAAGATGGAGTAAATGGACTGCTGGTAGATTTCTTTTCTCCTCAAAATATTGCTAATCGGGTTGAAGAGGCGCTGAATCATCCTCAGGAGATGCAAGCAATTCGTGCGAAGGCGCGAGAGACGATTCTGAAGCGTTATGATTTAGCGAAACTGTTACCACAGCATTTGCAATGGATGTTCGCTGGTACAAGTTCTGATAGTTTAAAAAAGCGCTCAGTTTCTAAAGGATTTGGCAAAAATTAGTTATTAGTCATTGGTCATTAGTCATTAGTTACAACCAAAAAAGGACAAATGACAGAGAAATATAAAAGCAATATTTAAAATGCGAATTCTGTTTACCATTGCCCATTTTTTTAAACCTAGCAGTGAGGGTCGTCATGCTTCCCAACGCAAAGACCCGCAACCCCGCTTGCAGGCATTAACTAATAGTCTTACTGCCTTACAGCAATTATTTGGTAAATGTCAAAGTATCATTAATATTGCTCAACGAATAGCTTTTCCTGCAAACCAGCCACAGTCTCACGAAGTAGATATTGTTATTTGTACAATCAAAGATAATCATCTTCTAAATCATCTGCCCTTACCATCCCATTTATATAAGCATCATTCTACTAATGTAGAACCTCTGCTTTTGGGGTTTGAGTGCCAAGCTGTTCTGCAAAGTTATCTAGGTCAATATGATTACTATTGCTTCATGGAAGATGACCTAATTATCCATGATCCTTGGTTCTTTATAAAATTAAATTGGTTTGCACAACAAGCGGGTGATTTAAATTTGCTCCAGCCAAATCGTTATGAAATCTCTCCTTACGGTTTGGTTCATAAAGCTTACATTGATGGTGATTTAGCTTTACGAGTAACTGCTCCCTTTCAAAATGTGCAGGAGCAACAGGAACTCAAAGGTAACATTATGAATGCACCAATTACCTTTTTTCGTGCTCTCAATCCCCATGCGGGTTGCTATTTTTTGAATGCAAATCAGATGACTCACTGGGCTAGTCAACCTTATTTTCTTGACCGAGATATTAGCTTTGTTGGGCCTCTAGAAAGTGCTGCCACCTTGGGAATTATGAAGACATTTCGGATTTACAAAACCTCACCAGAGCAAGCAAGCTTTTTTGAGATTCAGCACTTTGGAACAGGATTTTTGGGACTAATTGGAGGACAGGTGGGTTTAGCAGAAAGCTAAATCAAATTTAAAATTTTGATGTTTGTAAACAAGATTAATTTATGGTATTTTCCATAACTCATCAGTCCTATTAAGTAATCATACAATCAATGCGGTTTCTGGAGAGCGATGTTTACGACGGGCAATGACGCTCGAATACTCGCTATCGGCTCGCTGCTACTCTTACTCGATTAAGCATGAACCATTAAGTACTGACCGTTCCCATTATATTCACCATCGCAACTAGCGAAATTCCGAACAAACCATATTAAATAAAACCTCCATATCCGGCGGAACTTGGCATAATCTATGCCATAGTCTAAGTCTTTGACTATTGCCTGATTTTTGTCAAAATTATCTAGCCAAGTGGCAAATGTTTTAGAGTAATTGGAACCGTTTAGATACCATCTTTCAATTGTTTTGAGATCTTTATTCCGGCTAGGAACTGCATCATAGTTCCAATACCTTCCGTGAGGAAAAATGTATTTGTGCGTAAAAGCGCTGGATATATTATTAGGGGTACGAACTGTAATGATATGAATAAAAACCTTGCCATTATCTTTTAGCAAACTAGCTAATTTTTTAAAAGAGTTAGTTAAATTACCAACATGACAAAAAACGCCAATCGAAAGGATCTTATCAAATTTTGTCTCAAATGTTGTACTATTTAAATCTCCTTCATACAGTGTGAATCGGCCTGAACTCAGGTTGCTTTCAGGATCTTGCATCTTCTGGCGCATATATTCACATTGCTCATGGCTCAAATTCAGCCCGACAAATTTGACATTAGGGAATTTGGAAAGAATATAATTTGGTACACATCCCCAACCACATCCAAAGTCTAAGATATTGTCTCCATCTTTAATGTCTAACTTTTGAATCACATCATCAATCATATCTATCTGAGATTGCTCAAGGTTTGATGCTCCTTTTTCCCACAATCCCATGCTGTACTTAGGATAAATGAGTTTCCCATCGCCCAACATCTTATTCAGCATCCCTTGAGGCAAATCATACTGAATTTTCATCAGATCCCGTGGGCCTTCAGCAAGATGATCTGTTTCTTTTAATACCCATTCATAAGGTGCTAAGAGAGCAGGAAAGTACTTAAAGAAGATAGGCATACAAGTATCAAAAAGAGATTCTAATACTGGGTCAGGAACTTCTAACCCATTGATATAAGCCTCAGCTACCGCCATCTGTATTGTATTTACTACCTCTACCGCCCCACGCGTTGCTGTATATGCAATTGGGGTTTTAATATTCATATCTCCTACTAAAGGTATATACTTTTCTAGAGACTTTAGTGTACTAAAAGAAGCCATATTTAAACTCCTAATTTCCTTTCAGTATTCAGTTATAATACCAATAGCAAAATTAGGATAAAAATTACATTAACTTTTGAAATATTTGTTTTAATATAAATTAAATAAAGTTCAATAATATTTATGGAAGTTTGTATCACCCAAAAGTCAATTCGCCAAGCAGAGTATGCAAAAAAATTGCGCCCTCTGCTTCCTGCCGAAGCATTTCTTCCCGATCCAGGGAAATTAGCAATTCTATTAATTAATTGGACAATTTTGATTCTGGGCTGGGCGATCGCATCTTATCTAGATCGTTGGAACTTATATCTTTTATGGCTTTATTTACCTTTAGCTATAGTGATGGGCAATAGTGTTATCGTCTTGCTATTTAGCTCCCATGATATGATGCACGGTAGCGTAATTAAAAACTCCCATATACTCAGAATTATTAGTGTGCTAGGGCTAGCAATGTTGTGGATGCCACCTACATTGTGGAAAGCAGTACATAATCGAGAACATCATAATAAAACTAATTCCTTAGCAGATCCTGATCGCAATTACTTATACAAGCAGCCGAAAACTTGGGGTAAATGGATTCAAAATGTATGCGTACCTTCTGTAGAGGTTAATCCTATCAGTTTAATAGTGGGAATGGCAACCGCATGGGGAACACATAATTTTCGGAATTTGGTCTCTGTACTATTCTTTAATCGTGAATCTGTGAGTTTTGTGCCAGCTGCCTTTACAGTCAAAACTAAAGAGCGTTGGTTAATCGCAGGTGAACTTTTTGTAATTTTCATGATTCATTTGAGTATCTTGATATATTTACAATTTAATTTCCTAAAAATCGTGTTGAGTTACTTTTTGCCTCTTGGGATTGGTTATGCTGGAGTAATATTTTACATATATACAAACCACATGCTTTGTCAGATGACAAGCGTCAATGATCCACTGATTAATAGTATTTCTCTGCGTGTTCATAAAATATTTGACAAATTGCATTTAAATTTTTCTTATCATACAGAACATCATATTTTTCCAGGAATGAACTCTGACTATTATCCCCTAGTGCAAGAATTATTAAAGATACACTATCCTGAACGTTTAAATTTATTGAATGCCAAAGATGCTTGGAACTTGCTTATGCAAACGCCAAGGCATTATAAAAATGAGGATACTTTTACTGATTGGTCGGGGGAAAAGTCTGTGCCTTGCGCTATCATCAAGGATTACAAAATTATGTAAATTGATGTTTGCGATAGGACTTATATTTGATTACGTGAAAAAACTCAGTACACTTTCTTGAAAAGTTCTTTGGGGGGATACTCCCTCCGGCAGGCTTTCCGCTTTATTCCTTTTTACCTGTTCCCCATTCCCTGCGCTGCACTGAGCTTGTCGTAAAGCCTTCGGCATAGCTACGCTTAGGGCGCAGCCTCTCGTAGAGAAGTGTTCGCTGTGCCCTGCCTCAACAAGTGGTTCAGGAATCAAAGACGCTCGATAGCGCAGCGTAAAGCCTGCGGCATGGCTTCGCTTAGAGCGACGCAGGAGCGTCTGACTCGCTACCGCTTCGCTATCGGATTCCTATATCATCTTGGTAACACTGCTCACCCAGATATTGCACAAAGATAAGTTTGATTCTTACTGTTACTAAAGCCACCGTGAGAATAAACTCCAATATTTCAACAGCAAGTTGACCTGGAAAATGTCAAAATTAAATGAGTTTTGCGTAGGCGGAAAGCAATTTGTCGCCAGACATCGCTACTTTACTAGCGCGGATTTGAGATAACTAAGTTGAAATTTATGGGCAAGCAACGTGTTCTTTCTGGAGTTCAACCAACCGGCAATTACCATCTAGGTAACTATTTGGGAGCCATTCGCAACTGGGTAGAAGGTCAGAGCGAATACGAAAATTACCTCTTTGTGGCTGATTTGCACGCGATTACAGTGCCACATGACCCAAGACAGTTAGCGGCAGATACCTACACTCTTGCTGCTCTCTACCTAGCTTGTGGTCTTGATTTAAATCACTCCACTATCTTTGTCCAATCTCACGTTTCGGCCCACAGTGAACTCACCTGGTTGCTCAACTGCATTACACCTTTAAACTGGCTGCAAGACATGATCCAGTTCAAGGAAAAGGCTGTTAAACAGGGAGAAAATGTCAGTGCAGGTTTATTGGATTACCCTGTGCTAATGGCCGCTGATATTTTGCTTTACCAAGCTGATAAAGTGCCAGTGGGTGAAGATCAAAAGCAACATTTGGAATTGACACGGGATATTGCAGCTCGGTTAAATCACCAATTTGGTAAACCAGATCAACCAGTCCTGAAGTTACCAGACCCTTTGATTCGTAAGGAAGGGGCAAGGGTGATGAGTTTGGCGGACGGTACACGCAAAATGTCGAAGTCTGATCCTTCGGAGTTAAGCCGAATCAGTTTGCTAGATTCAGCAGAACAGATTCAATACAAGATTAAGCGTTGTAAAACCGATCCCATTCGTGGGCTGACTTTCGATGATCCGGCGCGTCCAGAGTGTAATAATTTGTTAACGCTGTATACATTGCTTTCTGGTAAAACGAAGGAAGATGTAGCAGTTGAGTGCCAGGATATGGGTTGGGGGCAATTCAAGCCATTGTTGACAGACACAATTATTGAGTCTCTCAAACCAATCCAAGAAAAATATCACTCGATAACAGCGGACAAAAGCTATTTAGAGTCTGTGTTGCGGGATGGAGGGGAAAAAGCTAGAGCGATCGCAAATCAAACTTTATCACAAGTAAAAGCTGCTTTAGGCTACTCTCTGCCTCTATAATTTGTCCCTTTTCGGTGTGATTTGCTATACCATTTAAGAAATTGAAATTCTTAATTTTATGCATCACACCCATAGCCACACAGCTTTTCGCAGAGCTGTACAAGCAGGCGAATTTTTAGTTACCGCTGAGGTAGCACCGCCGAAAGGGGGAGATCCAGCGCACATGATTCAAATGGCGGCGACTCTTAAGGGAAGGGTTCATGCTGTCAATGTTACTGATGGTAGCCGCGCAGTATTACGGATGTCTTCGTTAATGGCGTCGGTGATTTTGTCACAAAACGGTATAGAGCCAATTTGTCAAATTGCTTGCCGCGATCGCAACCGCATTGGTTTACAAGCTGATCTGATGGGCGCTCATGCTTTGGGCATACATAACATTTTAGCTTTGACTGGCGACCCAGTAAAAGCAGGTGATCATCCAGATGCCAAAGCAGTGTTTGACTTAGAAGCGGTGCGACTGCTGCAACTAATTCGGAAGATGAATCAAGGCGTTGATTACAATGAGAAACCCTTGACCGATGGAGCACTAGATTTATTTGTTGGTGCAGCAGTAGATCCACAATGTAAGAGTTGGTCGGGTTTGCAAAGTCGATTTGAACGCAAAATCGAAGCCGGAGCGCAGTTTTTTCAAAGTCAGTTGATTACCGATTTTGAGCGGCTAGAAAAGTTTATGGACACCATTGCCGCTGGCTATAAAAAACCGATTTTGGCAGGAGTTTTTCTATTGAAATCGGCAAAAAATGCCCAGTTCATTAATAGATGTGTTCCGGGTGTAAATATTCCCCAACATATTATTGATAGATTGGCAAAAGCCAAAGATCCTTTTGAGGAAGGGATGAAAATTGCCGCAGAGCAAGTGCAAATAGCGCGGCAATTGTGTCAAGGTGTCCATATGATGGCGGTGAAACGAGAAGATGCGATCGCGCCAATTTTAGATTTGGCTGGGATTGCTCCACTTAATCAGTTGGTAGCCAAGTAAAGAAGATAACGAATCTTTTATTAAAGCAGGTGGGAACAACCATCTGCTTTTTTATGGTGAAACAGATGTAAGCTGTTAAGCATTCAATTTGCATTTTGAGATCGCAGGGAGCAGGGAGCAAGGGAGAGAGTTTGCAGCTTTTGTTACCATGAAAATGATGCAACTTAAATGGCGATTAGCTTATCTACACTATAGAACCCAAAACAGCTATAGGATAAACAATATAGCAATAATAAAGAACACAATGATAATACTGCCCCAATATAACTATTCGCATTTGAAGCAGGAAATAGATAGATTTTTGCGTCAACCATTGCAAAAAACTTTCTGGGGAATTATTTGTTTACTAGTTCTGTTTGGTGTTGGTTTGGTGTCTGTAAACGCGGTACAGCCATTACGTAAGCCTCCCCTGTGGCAAGTTTATCAGCAGTCGCTCAAGTCAGCCAAATATGTTGACTTGACTCATGCGATCGCTCCAGCAATTCCTGTATGGTCAGGTTTTGGTTCATCAAAGTTTGCGCCTGCCATCAATCCAAAAACGGGTGAGCCATACACTTACCAAAAGGATGGGTTTGAAGCAACTCATTACGATTTATCCACCGATCAGCTAGGAACCCAACTAGATCCACCTGCTCACTGGAATCCTGACTATCCAGCTATTGATGAATTGCCAGCGACATTTGCTGTTCGTCCTCTAGTAATAATTCCGATTCAGGATAAAGTTGCCAAAGACTCCAATTACCACCTGAGTGTCAAAGATATTCAAGATTGGGAACGCAAATATGGCAGAATTCCCCAAGGCTCAGTTGTGTTTGTTCGCTCTGACTGGTCCAAAGGATGGCCAAACCCCGAACTAGCTACAAGAACTAAGTTTCCTGGAGTCAAGCTAGAAGCTTTGCAGTTTCTGCACCTTGAGCGCCAAATTCTTTTTCACGGACACGAACCCCTTGATACAGATAGCACCCCAACACTGGAGGGAGAAGCTTGGCTGTTGAAAAATGGATATACCCAAGCAGAGGGTGTTGCAAATCTAGATCAAGTGCCAGAAACAGGCGCGTTGATCTCTATTGGGTATCCCAAATTCAAAGGTGGTTTAGGAGGTTATGCACGTTACATTGCTATCTGTCCGCCAGATTGGAAATACGGCGTTTCAGTAGGTCAAATGCCGGAGTCTCCCTTACAAAAAGCAGATAAACCCCTACACTGGGATACAAAATTGGGTGTACGGGTACGCTGAGATGAAGCAATTGAGTTATTGATTCCTCTCTACAATACCCTGAACATAAACGCGCTCTTTTAAACTTGCTCTTTATTAGTTTTTATTAGTAGATAAAATGCGTTTGCCTTGGCGTCTAATGTAATCAGCAAGTGCGATCGCCTCTTTTATGTTTATCACTAAACCAGAAGCGATCGCACTTAAAATCTGGGTTACATCTTACCGTGTTGCAGCACTTGTTGTAGATGTTGGCGAATCTCTTGTGCGTGTTCAATATCAGATTGCCGCAATTTTTGGAACAACTCTACACAAGGCTGTGAACCTACTTGTTCTGCATCTTTGATGTAGGTATCGTAAGCTTTAACGGCTTCAGCTTTGTTGTGCAACACGGTGACAAAATCATACTCCAGGTTGCTAATTGGTTCTTGAGACTGTCCGTTACCTGTATTTGTAGTCATTTCTTGACCCTCTTTTAGAATTTCTAATTAACTTATACTCACCCTAAAAGAGGGATTCATCTTCCAAAAAGAGTATATTTCAATACGTCGGAAGTACCTTGCAAAAGTAAGTTATACCATTTTAAATTTTAGATTTTAGATTTTAGATGCATCAAACTTCCTGATATAGCCTCAAGCAAAGGAGCGCAGAGTAGGAAAATATTTTTTCCCTACTCGCAAGTACAGACGCGATTAATCGCGTCTTTCCCACTCCCCATTGTCATAACAATTTATCCAAGCGGTTGATTTTCATCACATTGACGTGAATACTGTAATTCCAACTCATTTTGCCGTTCCCTACCTCCTCTATACACAACCGGGCAAAACTTGGTGTTAGCGCTCATGCAATCCATGTGTGGTGTTTTCGCACAAACCACGAGTAGTCCACCCAGAACAAATAACAAACCACAAATTGCCAGCGTATTAACCCAATGCATTTCTAGCGCTCCGTGAACTACTACTTCTCGCAGTAGAGATACAATTGTTACCTCAACTGCTACTCCCACAGAGATACTATGTTCTTGCAAGTAAACCATTAATAGTCGGAATAACTCGACTAAAATCAACACAAATAGGATTTTTGCAGTCACCTGTTTATAATCCAGTGGCTGCATGAGGGCAATAGCTATCCCCCACAATTGGATCAGCATAACGGCGAACAAACCCAAACACAAAACGATCACAATTAAGTCTTGAAAGGCTTCCATGTTGCGAACAATTGAGTGCCGATCAAGCCAGCGATCGCTAAATAAAAATCGACTTTTCTGGCGCTTTTGCATGTACATTTTATTCCAATTGGGACAAGTTCAGACAACACCAGCGAGTCAACCCAATAGTTTTATGTTATGCAATATTAAGTTTTTGCGCCTCAGCGAGGTTGGTAATTTAAATTTTGTGCTTGTTGCAACAATTGTTCGGCATTTTTCGCCCACTGGGGATTCCCCTGAGCATTGTATAAATCTCTAGCAAATTGCAATACTTGTACTGCATCTGCATATTGCTGTAACTGCATAAAAACTAACCCTGCACCATAATAAGCATTGGGATAGTTAGAGTTAGCTTCGGCTGATTTTCTAAAAGCCTCTAATGCCTCTTGTGATTTGCGTTGCTGAAACCAAATGGAGCCGAGATTGTAGTAAGCTTCGGGATACTTCGGATTAATTTTTATTGCCTGATTAAAGGCATTTCTAGCTTGATCGAGTTTACCTTGCTGGAGATAACACATCCCCATATGATAAGGAGGCTCTGGTGCATTTTTGCTATATTCTATAGCTTTTTTAAAAGATGCGATCGCTCGTTCGCAATCTCGTTGCTGTTCTTGTACTAATCCCAAGTTATAATGGGCAAATCCGAGTTTGGGATCAAGTTCTAACGAGCGTTGCAAGTAGTCGTTGGCTAACTGTAAATTATTCCCTTCTAACAATGCACCACCTAAATTAGCAAAAGCTGGAGCAAATTTGGGATCGGCTTGCGTCGCTCGATAAAATGCATCCGCAGAGGGTTGTAATTGTCCCGTTTGTCGGAATGCTAGTCCTAAATTATAATGCGCTGGTGCTAATGCCGGATCTAACTGGGTTGCTTGTTTAAAGGCTGCGATCGCATCTTGTACCTTTCCCGCCTGAATTGCTTGTAAGCCTTGGTTCAACCAGTCTATGGCAGTTTTAGCATTAGATTGTGCCAGCTTTGAGGCGACAGGAACAGATAGAGAAACAGAGGGAAAGGAAATGCTAACAAGCAGCATCAAACTTACTAACCCGGCTATGCGATATTTAAAGAATGATTTTCCCATTGATTTTCTGACCTGCAACACTTTCAGTTAAATTTACTTTATAAAAACTTTTTTACAAAAATTTTTATTTTGCCATAAAACCCTGTTTTTGTTAAGTTTTATTAAGCCAAATCTTACGACAGGCTACAATTTTTTTAAATTTAGATTAAAAGGAGCATAATAACAAATTAAAGAAGGGGTAATTTTGACTCCAGAGAACCATTTTTTATCCCTGATATATACAGAATCGTGCGGTTAGGAAAGACTTACCGCAAGGGAGGTTTTATGAACGAAAAAGTAAAATCGGGTTCGCGGAATGTTGCAATTGTCGGGCCTTATTTAAGTGGAAAAACCACTTTACTAGAAAGCTTGTTATTTGTCACAGGGGCAATTTCTCGCAAAGGGAGTGTTAAGGACAGCAATACAGTGGGAGATAGTTCTGCTGAGTCGCGCGATCGCCACATGAGTGTAGAAGTCAGCGCCGCTAGCACTGAGTATAACGGCATTCGCTTCACCTTTATTGATTGTCCGGGAAGCGTAGAATTTGCCCAAGAAACGTACAATGCTTTAATGGGAGTGGATGCGGCAATTGTAGTTTGCGAACCCATACGCGATCGCGTCCTCACCCTCGCCCCTCTATTTAAATTCCTCGACGATTGGGAAATTCCCCACCTCGTCTTCGTCAACAAAATGGATCGGGCAAATATTCACGTTTTGGAAACGTTACACGCTCTGAAAGCAGTATCTAGCCGTCCCCTGGTAGCGCATCAATATCCCATCATGAACGGGGAACAACTCACCGGCTTTATCGATATGGTGAGTGAACAGGCATATCAATATCATCCAGGCGCACCGGCTGACCCTATTCCCTTCCCCGAAAGTTTAAAAGAAGAAGAACATATAGCACGGGCAGAAATGCTCGAAGCCCTAGCAAATTTTGACGATCATTTACTCGAAGAACTTTTAGAAGACATTGAGCCACCCCAAGAGGAAATCCTCAAAGATTTAAAAATGGAATTAGGGGCAGATTTGGTAGTGCCCGTTTTCTTTGGTGTAGCAGAACAAGATTATGGTGTTAGACCTCTATTAGAAGCCTTGTTACGGGAAGCCCCCGAACCAGAGGCCACAGCAGAACGTCGTTTAAAAAACATAAAAGGTGATACACCTCTAGCGCAGGTATTAAAAACTTACTATACTCCCCAAGGTGGCAAGCTTTCTCTGGTGCGTGTTTGGCGGGGCAAATTAACTGATGGCATTCTCCTCAATGGCATTCGCACTGGTGGAATTTACCGCCTCATGGGACAACAACAGCAGTCAGTTAACCAAGTTAGTGCTGGTGAAATTGTTGCATTGAGCCGTTTAGAAGGAATCAAGACAGGCGATACAATCTCCACAGAACAGCAATCGGCAATAAAATTACCCAAAGCTGTAGAGTTGGAACCAGTTTATGCCCTCGCCATTACACCAGAAAAGCGCAACGATGAAGTTAAACTTAGCAGTGCCATCACCAAGTTATTAGAAGAAGACTGCTCACTTGCTTGGGAACAACATGGCGATACTCACGAAGTTATCTTGTGGGGTCAAGGCGAGATTCATTTACAAGTTGCCCTAGACAGACTGCGCCGCAAATATAACTTGCCGATGACAACCCACTTGCCGCAAGTGCCTTACAAAGAAACTATCCGCAAAACGGTGGCTTCAGTTCATGGACGCTACAAGCACCAAAGCGGTGGTCACGGGCAGTTTGGTGATGTTTTTCTCGACATCAAACCCCTACCACGTGGTACAGGTTTCAACTTTAATGAAACCATTGTCGGCGGCGTGGTTCCTAAACAGTACATTCCTGGGGTGGAAATGGGCGTGCGGGAATTTCTGACACATGGGCCTTTGGGCTTCCCATTGGTGGATTTGGCGGTAACTCTGACTAATGGTTCATACCACAACGTTGATAGTTCCGAACAAGCCTTTAAACAAGCTGCCCGATTGGCAATGCAAACGGGAATACCCCAAGCGGAACCTACCCTGTTAGAACCAATTCTGCGGGTGGAAGTGACCACACCTAGCGAATTTACCTCCAAAGTTCTGCAACTGTTGAGTGGTAGGCGGGGGCAAATTTTAGGCTACGAGGGCAGAAATGATTGGCAAGGCTGGGATAATGTCTCAGCATACTTGCCACAAGCAGAGATGCAAAATTTTATTGTAGAGCTGCGATCGCTCACTCTCGGCGTTGGTTCTTTCCACTGGGAATATGACCATCTCCAGGAAGTGCCCGAAAAGCTAGCTGAACGTGTCATTCAAAGTAATGGCAACAGTGGTAACGGCAACGGCAAGTAATTTTGAATTTTGAATAAATTGTAGAGTAGGGTAGGCAATACCCGCCGTAGGCATCGCTCCAAGGCTAAGATTCCCGACTTCTTTTACAAGTCGGGAATCTTTTTCAATCTATAAAAGGATTCGTAAACCGCACGCCCTCAACCGTCGCACCTGATGCGAAGTCCTCAGTATAAACTTCTTCAATTTGGTTGAGTCGCGCCGTTGCCCAAATTTGCGCGTCCCAAAACCCGAAGTGATGGGTTTCCACGCCGCGAATTGCTTCTAAAGAGATGAGCCGTGTAATATCAACGACATGGCAAGCAGCTAAATAGTTACGCATTCGCACCAGCGCCTCAGCAGGAGTTAAAAGCGATGTCTACGACGGGCTACGCCTACGCCGAGTCCGGGTTGTGGCCATAAAAAACTCTCCCAACACTTGGGTACTAATTACGGCCCTCCCAGAACGAATCAATTGGTCAGTAAGTGCAATCGCGCGTTCTTGTTTTGCGGTATCCAGTGGATCGTAGATGTAAACGAGAATGTTGGTATCAAGTAAAATTCTACCGTTCATAGAGGTCTTCACGCTGCCAGTCCCGACCTCCAAGTTGAGCAGGTCGAGTTTTGATTTGATCAATAAATTTTCTTTCGGCTTCCCACATTGCAAGATTGGTTTGGGGTGCAGTTATTTCACCAAGATGAAGGTCAATAGCTTGGCGAATAATCTCTGCTTCACTTACACCGGCTTGTTGGGCGATCGCTTTTAGCAGATGTTCTTGATGCGGTTCAATATAAATCTGCTTACGAATTTTACTCGACACAATTTAAATTTTATATGATGTATACATTACATTGTACATTACTTGCTAGTAGCGTAGGCTTTGCCCGCCGTAGCGATCGCTCCAAGCCTGAGATTCCCAACTTCTCTCAGAAGTCGGGAATCTTTATTTAATCTGTAAAAAGATTCATAACTGCTAACTTGCGTGAAATGGTATTAGTTTCATAAAGGAGTTTGGGAATTATGTGATTAAGTATATTCCTCTTAACTACACAGAAAAAACTCATGGGTTTTATAGTCTCTCTTCTAACTAGCCTAATTACAATTCTCGTTTATCTTAATACAAGTAGGATATCCGGTGAAAAGTCACGTTTAGCAATACGTGGAATTATGATATTGATTGGCAGTATTGCAGTACTTAATTCTTTTTCTAGGCTTTTGGTGATTGTCCCACCTGGTAATGTCGGTGTCGTCAATTTCTTTGGTGAGGTTTCCGAAACTACTCTAAATCCTGGTGTCCACTTGCTTAACCCCTTTAGCAAGGTGCTGAATTTTTCTACTCGCATTAAGGATATAAAAGAAAATGTAGATGCAACATCCCAAGAAGGTTTGAGCCTAAATCTTGATGTCAGTCTTCAGTACAAGCTCGATCCGCAAAAGGCAGCTACAGTATATAAAACAATTGGAACTGATGAAACACAACTTGTGATTTCCAGATTCCGCTCTACCGTCCGCGCCATCACGGCAAATTACCCAGCCAATGCTATTTACTCTACCAAACGCCAAGAAATCGCCCAAAAAATTGACCAACAACTCACACAAGATATACCAGCTTTGGGTTTCATTGTTGAGGAAGCTCTTTTAAGAAACATCAAAATGCCTGATACTCTACAAGCTGCAATTCAAAACAAACTCAAGACAGAGCAAGAAAATCAGCAGATGAAATTTGTTTTAGATAAAGAGCGTCAAGAGGCACAACGAAAGCTTATTGAAGCGCGAGGTATAGCTGATTCCCAAAAAATCCTCTCAGGTGGACTTAGTAACCAAGTGCTACAATTACGAGCGATTGAAGCCACAGAAAAGCTAGCTCAATCTAATAATTCTAAGCTTGTAATTATTGGTTCTGAAAAAAGCGCAGCGCCTATTATGATCCAGCCATAAACAGGAACCTCAAAGCCTTAAAATTTTTTGATCTGGTAAATGGCTTGACATAATGCTAATTGTATGAATTATACACTATGTACTATTTGCTAGTAAGGTGCGTAGGCTTTGCCCGCCGTAGGAATCGCTCCGGCATTGCTTCCTTCCACTACTAATACGACCATCTCCAAGAAGTGCCGGAAAAGCTTGCCGAACGGGTCATTCACAGCAATCGTAATGGTGGTAACGGCAAGTAATTTTAGATTTATTTAAACTCAAAGCCCTGCACTTAAATATGCAAGGCTTTTTGTTAATGAATATTTAATACGTTTTGGACGTGCTTTTGAAATGCTAATCCTTCTTTACTCCAACGCTCTTGGAATGCTTGTATATTTTCCAATTTTATTGATTTTCCATTTGGGGGGAAGGTAATAGTGCAGTCAAATACTTCGTCATTTTTTGGAGGATGCTCCCAATTATCTGTCATCCAAACCACCTGGACAAGACGATAAATGTTAAATTGATCTCCAGTATTTGTGTCACGATAAAGTTGATTGTTCAGCATTTTAACAATGTGTGTTACTTTGCCATATTGTCTTAAAATCATTAGTTCGCCTTCTTGTGGGGCTTTGGCACTTATTTCGTCTTGATGTTCTGAGTTTTTCCAACTTAAAGTAAAAATCCTTAAATCTGGATATATGGTAAGCATATTTTGATAAGCCCAGCCGTCACTCGCTGAAGGCCTAATATTTTTAGTCCAAATTCATCCATTTAAATCCATAACTATTTCTCAATCTTGTTCTAATAGAAAAGCTACAGTTATAGGTTTCCCTAAAATCTCGCTAAAATAGCAAAACTTTGTTTTTGTACGTATCATAAAGAAAAAGTTTGACAGTTTAAGATTATTTCTTGCTACGATATTTGCATATTGACTTTTACAATCTAAACCTGAAATTTCAATGGTAAGTAATGGTAACACTTCAATTGCAACAATTAAGTGTTCCGCCGGGACATAGAGTAATACTGCACGATGTAAGCTGGCAAGAATTTGAGGCAATTTTAGAAGAACTTGGCGACCATCGCGCCACTCGATTGGCTTATAGCCACGGAACTTTGGAGATGAGAATGCCATTACCAAAGCATGAGAAAGCCAAAGTCATCATTGGGGATTTGGTGAAAATTCTGTTGGAAGAGTTAGAGATTGACTGTGAAACATTTGGTTCAACCACTTTCAAACGTGAAGATATGGCTTTTGGTGTAGAGCCTGATGACTCTTTCTACATTCAAAATCATGCTCAAATGATTGGTAAAGAGCGAATAGACTTGAAGATTGACCCGCCACCTGATTTAGTAATTGAAGTTGATGTGACTTCCAAAACTCAACTTGATGCTTATGAAGCATTAGGAGTCCCTGAACTGTGGCGATATGAAAATGGCAAGCTACAAATTAATATTCTTCAAGATGGCAAATATATTGAGTCTGAAATTAGTTCTACTTTTCCCAACTTGCCCATTGTTGAAATAATTCCCCGGTTTGTCGAACAGAGCCGAACTTTAGGTAGAAGTCCAACACTTAGAGCCTTTCGTCAATAGGTAAGAAAGCAAATCACCCAAACTTAATGTAATTCTTACTTCATCCGCGCTCAATCTTCTACCCAATGGTCGAGTTGTCCCATTCCCACCTTGCTATTGGCTGAATGATACAGTATGAGCGTTGCTAGAAACTGATGACTATGAGCGGCGAGATTGTCGAAAAACTTAAGGAAGCTAGTACTGGCTTGTTAATGATGAGCGAATCAGATTACCCTTTCGAGGTTGTTCAGTGGGAAGGTGCTGCACCTGCAACACAGGAGAAAATATTACAGCTAACAGGTTCTCAAGACCTGCCGGTAGAAATAGTAGACTTGGACTATCTCTTTCGTAATTGTGCATTTGAGCAAGAGTGGCACAATGAATTACAAAAAAAAGATGTTAAAAAATTTCAAGCACTTATCCAAACACTTAAAGGTAATCTTAGTGACATCAGCGTTTATCGTGTTGGACAAATAAATATTGACGCTTACATCATAGGACAAACTAAAGATGGTGACTTAGCTGGAGTAGCAACAAAACTGGTTGAAACCTAGTAAGCAGGTTTGGAAATTTATCTAAATAAAAGCCTAGCCGTATAGATGGCTAGGCTTTCTCATTTTTGAAATCATCTAAACTTATAAATTATCGACTTGCGCTTCTATTACAGACTGAATAGATGTTGAGACTTCTGAGAGAAAATTGTATCCAGTTAGGGATTCTAATGAGTCAACGCTAACCCGATAACTTCTCCAATTCGCTGTTCGTACCCCTTGCATGTTGGGAATATTGACAGCAATGACTCTCGTGCTGGTTGTCAGACCAGTAAGACCTAAACCTGGAGTATCGAGTACAGCAATAATTTTCCAAGTTCTATTAGGGACTTGAACCCGTCCATTAGCTATTGTATAGAACCTTCCGTTAGATCCGGTACCGCCCATTCCATATCCACCAGATATGATATAGAGTTCTTTACCCTGTCTTACTAAAGTTCTGGCATATTCCTCTAAGTCTGCCCAAATTCCCTGATTGTTATCTGGGGCTTGAGCAATCATATTACTCATCAAAAAGGTGGCAGAATTATTAGTAGTACTACTAGTTCTGTCACCACTAGGTGTCATGTGACCACGATCAAAGCCACTTCCACTAAAATCGGTAGATTGAACTGGATAGCACCCAAGAGGAAGTGTTGCATCAGGACGAAAATTATCTTGCCTTCGTGTACTACCTAACCAACTACTATTCAACTGCCAGGACACCCAATTTGCTCTACCTATTGAGCAGTTGTAACTAATTACATATTGTGGCTTTACCAGCAGGTAGTTATTTAGGCTGGAAGTTCCAGCATTGCTGGGGTTGCCAAGGGTTAGGTGAACACTTACTAATGACTGGGCTGGTACGATCTTGGCCAACCCAATCATCAACAAAACTACCACCACAAATGGCAGCAGAAACTTGAAAATCTTAATTTTTTTCACGTTTTTGTACTCTTGATTGCAAAAACAGTGTCCGAGTTCTTCACTTCAATATCAAGCATTCAGTGATACAAAAATAAAGATTTTTGTAATGGTAAATATGTAGTGACACAATAACTAGAAATCTTTATTTGGCAAGAGTTAACAATCAACAAATCACTACTTTACCACTACCTTGGTGACGAGCGATGCCTACGGTAGGCTACGCCTACGCTCAAAATTTCGCATCCCTATACCAAGATTTATACATCTAATCAGCAACGACAATCTTTTTTCTTAGAGGAAATTTAATTATGGGATAAATGAGAACGATGCCAAAGGTGGCAATCTACGGATTGGATTGCCTTTTCTCTAAGACATTTGCACAGCAGCACATAGAAGCGTGAACGCCAGTAGTTAATAGACCTCTTTGTCATTTTGAGCGGAACGCAGGGAAGAGAAGAATTTCATCATGATGTTTCGCTCCGCTCAAGATGACAATTTAAGCATTTATGCAAGACAAATTTCTGGCTATACGGAACTGGTTGGTGATTGTAATCTATAGCTAAATCAGATCCTACGCGTTAGTGTAGCCCGCTGTAGGCATCGCATATACGCGAAAATATTTTCTGTATGTCGTAAAATCCTTACTGTAAAAAACAAATTTTTTATTTCAAATATGGACAATGCACAAATTTGGTATATCGTCAAGCGTTCGGCTGGTAATTGTGAAATTTTCCCCAGCGACAAAGTTAAAGACGACAATGTAGAGATTATAGAACAGTGGGGGCCTTTTAGTTCGCAAGAAGAAGCGATCGCTCGGCGTGTCGGACTTATTAGAGCTGGAAAGTGCCAACCAGTTTAAGCTAAGAGTTAGAAGTCAGGAGTGATCAATGATGGTTTTTATTCCTAACTCCTCACTATTCACTCCTAACTTCATTCCGTTATCCTTAACTCTTCATTTTTCTGCTGTAGCTGCGCCTTGAGCAGCAATTTTTTTACCTATTATGTCTACTGCTTTAGCAAATTGGGGGTCTTTTAGGGTAGCGAGTTTTTCACGCTCGTTAAGCCACAAATCCTGTCGCTGGGCATCTGTCAAATCTACCTTTATATCTGGATCAATACCATGCTTATTAATATCTCTATCATTGGGCGTATGGTATTTAGCAATTGTCACTGCTAATCCTGAGCCATCTTCTAGGGGACGCACCGATTGCACTAATCCCTTACCAAAGGTTTGAGTTCCTACCAAAGTAGCACGTTTGTTGTCCTGCAACGCTCCGGAAAGGATTTCACTGGCACTGGCTGAACCTTTATCTACTAATATTACCAACGGTTTATTTGTCAAAGCACGTCCATTTGCCACTTCTCGCTCTCGCTCACCTTGGCGGTCAATAGTAGAAACAATTGTGCCTTTATTCAGCCACATCCGGGCAATATCTATACTGGAGAAAAGTAACCCACCTGGATTACCACGCAGATCAAGGATATATCCAGCTACGCGTTTGCTTTCTAAATCTTTAATGGCAGTTTGCATTTCTTTACTAGCATTGGCACTGAACTGGTTTAGGCGAATGTAGCCAAGGTTACCTGCTGGAGTTTTCTTTTGGGAATATTTAACTGGATGGATTTCAATCCGCGCTCTTTTGATGTCAAACTGTTTTGTCTGACCATTGCGCTGAATCGTTAAGGTGACTTTCGATCCTGCTTCACCTCGAATCAGGGATACTGCCTGATTAGTATCCATCCCCTTGGTACTTTTATTGTCGATTTTGAGAATGACATCTTTTGCCAAAACACCAGCTTTAAAAGCTGGTGTATCTTCGATTGGCGCAATTACAACCAATTGCTTGGTTTTTTCATCCTGGCTGATCGTGATCCCAATCCCTGTCAGTTCTCCAGAGGTATCCACTTGCATATTCTTGAATTCCGCTGGGTCCATAAACCGGGTGTATGGATCTTCTAGCTTTTTGAGCATTTCCCGAATGGACTTATACGCTTCCTGCGGATTACTGTAGGACTTGCTTAAGTACTCCTTACGAACAGCCTGCCAATCTACTTGATTAAAAGTACCATCTACATATTGGCGTTGAACAATTTGCCAAACTTCATCTACTAATTCTTTGGGACTTGCTTTAAATAAAGCCTGACCTCGCGAATGAATGCCAAGGCTAGTAACAGCGATCGTGGAGAGTGTCACTGCCGTAGCACCCAAAACAAGCCTACTTTTTGTAATCACCATAATGACAGCTGCGTCAGAGGGAAAATATATAGTCAGTATGCTCAATCTAACACAGGCTACCACTGTACAGACCGAGCATGTATTCATAATTTAAACAAAATACTTGACAATCCGGCGACTTTGATGGTTTATACAAAGTTTTTGGGCATGGGGCATGGGGCATTGGGCATTGGGCATTGGGCATTGGGCATTGGATATGGGTTATTTATTCTCCTTGTCCCCTTGTCCCCTTGTCTCCCCCTGCCTCTTCTGCTCCCTCTGCCTCCTCTGCCTCCTCTGCCTCCTCTGCTCCCCCTGCCCCTTGCTCTCTTACGGTTCTACCCAGCGTTCATCGGCCTTAATGAGGTTAATTAATTCTTCTACACCTTTATCTTCTGGGACTTTTTTAATTTCCTCTCTGCCACGATATAAAGAAATGTAACCAGGTGTTTTGCCAACATAACCATAGTCGGCATCCGCCATTTCTCCGGGACCATTGACAATGCAACCCATAACTGCTATGTCAAGACCTGTTAAATGTTTAGTGGCTTCCCGAACTTTGTGCAGCACTTCCTCTAGGTTAAACAAAGTGCGTCCACAGGAAGGACAAGCGACGTATTCCACCATCGTTTTTCGCAATCCCAAAGCTTGGAGAATGCTATAACAAACGGGAATTTCTTTTTCTGGTGCTTCTGTAAGTGAGACGCGAATTGTATCGCCAATGCCATCAGCAAGTAAGGTAGCAATACCAGCCGTGGATTTAATTCGCCCATATTCGCCATCACCGGCTTCCGTAACGCCTAAATGTAGCGGATAGTCCATACCCAGTTCATCCATTCGCTTGGCGATGAGGCGATAAGCGGCTAGCATCACAGGCACTCGTGAGGCTTTCATGGAAATTACCAAGTTGCGGAAATCCAAAGATTCACAAATGCGAATGAATTCTATTGCAGATTCCACCATGCCTTCTGGGGTATCACCGTAGGTAAATAGCATCCTTTCAGCAAGGGAACCGTGATTTACCCCAATTCGCATCGATTTACCTTGGTCGCGCAAAGAAACTACTAAAGGTTCTAGGGTTTCGCGGATTTTTTCGCCAATTTCTTCAAATTCTGATTGAGTATACTCGGTTCGATTGACGTTGGGTTTTTCAAAAACATACAACCCCGGATTAATTCGCACTTTTTCTATGTGCTTGGAAACTTCTAGAGCGATTTTTAGCCCATTGTGATGGACATCAGCCACAATGGGCACGTCTTGGTAAGTTTTAATTAATTTTTGTTTAATTTCTGCTAAAGCTTTAGCATGAGCCATACTCGGCACTGTGACGCGGACAATTTCGCAGCCGATTTCGTGCAGACGGCGAATACCAGCCACAGAACCATCAATATCAAGGGTGTCTTCGTTAATCATTGACTGCACTACAACGGGGTAGCCACCGCCAATGGTGACATTTCCCACCTTTACGGGACGGGTTTTACGCCGCTTGATAGTTGTATCAAAGGTAGGTTGATTTGATGTAGTATTTGAAGTATCTAGTATGGGCAGAGTTTGCATAACCTGATTAGGTAAATTTGCTGTCGTTAAAATATCAGATTTGATAAATCTCTGTTTCCCAGATTGCCACAGTTGGTGGCTCTTTGGGACGATTAATATAGAAAAATAAGATAGGCAAAGAAATAAAGAGCAATTCAAAGGTTTTGCTTATTTATGAAGATATATTGCTGAAAAATTCTTTTAACTGAGTAGCTTGAGTAGCGATCGCTAAATTTCTTTAGCAATGCAAATGTACTATTAAGTAAATAGGATGAGGAGCGATCGCTCCTACCACTAGCTAGATTAGACTTATCATCAAATTCTTTGACGCCCATGCTAGAAAAAACATCTACATTCCAGAAAGCCATAGAGGCGGTAGAAGCATTAGATCCAGAAGCTCAGGCTATTCTTGTGGATATTATCCAAAAACGCCTCAAACAACAGCGACGGGATGACTTATTAAAGGCGGTTGCAGAAGCTCGTGAAGCCTATGTTAAAGGGGAAGTACGAAGTGGAACTGTTGCTGATTTAATGGCGGAGTTAGATGATTGATGCAACTGCTTTGGAGTGCAAGATTTATTCGAGATTTTAAGCGTTTAGCCCGTCGAAATCCGCAATTACGCTCTCTGGTTGAGCAAACATTACAGCAACTTACTGAAGATCCGTTTTACCCTAGCTTGCGTACTCATAAACTTAAAGGGGATTTATTAGGTATATGGGTTTGTTCCATAGACTACAATAATCGGATTCTATTTGAGTTTGTTCCTCATCCCGATTCTGGGGAATTAGTAATTTCTTTGTTGACCTTAGGTTCTCATGATGATGTTTACTAAGGTAACGCTAGACTTGAGAAAATTTGGGGATTGAAATTATAGATGCTATTACAGAATAAAAGTGACTGTAATTATGAACACCCAAATAACACCCCAACTACCAATTCCCCCACACTTTAATCCTGAAGAAGTCGGCGAAGTCTGGCGCGTACCTTACCAAGAACGTGCCGCTGATGCTGAAATCTGGGCAAAACAACACAATATAAAACCTACGTCTTTAGATAAAACTCGGATTTGCTTACTGTTAATTGATGTCCAAAACACCTTCTGTATCCCTGGATTTGAATTATTTGTGGGTGGAAAATCTGGGAAAGGAGCAGTGGATGATAACGTCAGATTATGTGAGTTTATCTATCGAAACTTGGGAGTAATCACAAAAATTGTACCTACTCTAGATACCCACACAGCAACCCAAATTTTCCATCCGATCTTTTGGGTGAACGCCGCCGGAGAACATCCTAGTCCAGCAGCAACTAACATTACCCCAAAAGACATCGAACAAGGTATCTGGAAAGTTAACCCAGCTGTTGCTGACAGTGTTACTAATGGGAATTATGAATTATTAGAAAAACATACTTACCATTACGTTACAAAACTCAGTCAAGACGGTAAATATCCCCTGACAGTTTGGCCTTATCATTCTATGTTGGGTGGTATTGGTCATGCTTTAGTTCCATCGGTAGAAGAAGCGATATTTTTCCACGGTATTGCTCGTCAGAGTCAGACGCAATTTGAAATAAAAGGTGAGAATCCCTTAACAGAAAATTATTCTATTTTGCGTCCAGAGGTGTTGGAAGATTTTGAGCAACGTCCACTTGGTCAAAAAAACACGCGTCTGATTAAACAACTTTTAGAATATGATGCAGTAATTATTGGTGGTCAAGCTAAAAGTCACTGTGTCGCCTGGACAATTGACGATTTATTAACAGAAATTAAACAGGTAGATGCTACCATTGCTCAAAAAATCTATTTGCTAGAAGATTGTACTTCTCCTGTTGTTGTTCCTGGTATTGTGGACTACACAGAACAGGCAGATGCGGCATTTGCAAGATTTGCAGAAGCAGGAATGCATATCGTGAAATCTACCGAATTTAGGAATTGGGCATAGGGGATGGCGCATGGGGCATGGGGCAGTTATCAGTTATCAGTTAAGAAAATCGTCTGTGATAACTGTTCACTGTTCACTGTTCACTGATTTGAGTTTCCCTTGTACCTTATTCCCTATTCACTACTCCCCATTCCCTTCTTTCTTTAAATAACCCTTTGGATCTTGCGCTACCCAACCCAGAGATGAGCTAGAACGAACTTCAAAATGGAGGTGCGGTTGACTGGAGGTTGGTTGTCCACTAGTGCCTACTGTTCCTAGTAAGTCTCCTTTGTTTACTTGTTGACCAACAGTAACCTTGATAGTGTCAAGCTGGGCATAGCGGCTTTGGAGTCCGCCACCGTGGTTAATAATGACCAATTTGCCGTATGAACCTTGATCATTAGCAAAGGCTACGGTTCCAGGTGCGATCGCTAGCACATTCGTACCAACTGGTGCTAACAAATCAACACCACTATGAAAGAAAACTTGACTTGTCGCAGGATTAATTTGCCAGCCGTAAGCTAATCCTACAGTTGCTACTTCCCCTAAAGGATATCCAGACAAGGATTCACGGTTTGGCGTACCTGCATTAGTAGGTAAAGGGGACTTAGTTACAACACCATTGGGCGACCAATTTACTCCCGGAACAAACACAATTCTGGGGTCTTGTTGGCAGCCATTCACCTCAAAAAGGCTATCAGCACGAACTTTGTATTGTGCCGCCACTTGTCGCCAAGTTTGACCACGAGGCACTTCGACGACAATCCCATTGTAGGGAGGAATCTGAAGTACACTACCAACGGCTGCGATTGCACTGTTCTGCAAAGCTGGATTCATGCCAATAATAGTTGTAGGTATGAGATTGTAGTGCTGGGCTATGCTCTCCAAAGTTTCGCCACGAACAACTTTATGGCGTTGGAAGCGAGATAGGGCTGGAGTTGGGCAACCATCCACAGCAGCTTTGGCGCTGTTGATGTTTGGCAGTATGGATACTAGGCTCAAGGCGCTAACTAAGCTACAGAGAAAAAGTTGACGAAAGGGTAAAGTCATGTATATAGATCAAGATCGCATTAACTTTAAATTCTAGATGGAGAGTCTGGGAAGTGGCGAGAAGAGGAGCAGGGAGACAAGGGGACAAGGGGACTTGTGAGAACTTGAAACAAGTCCCCTTGTCCTCTTACCCATGCCCAATGCCCAATGCCCAATTTCTCGTAAATATATCTGTCCACTTGTCGTTAGCTTGACTACACTTAGAAATTAGCAACTGCATTGCTATCCTTAAGCAGAATGATTATGAAGTTATCCTTAAAGCAACTGGCGGTTTATGTGTTTTTACTGGCGTTTGGCTGTGGTGCAGGTTTATTTGGTAGTCGCTATCTCCGGCTAAAAAATCCCTCGTTCCAACAGTTAAAAAATGTAACAATGGCTTTGCCTCCAGAATCCGTAGTGCCGAATTCTCCTAACGGAGCGATTGGGGCTACTGGGAGCGATAATGTGAATTTTATTGCGACGGCAGTACAAAAAGTTGGCCCGGCTGTGGTGCGAATTAATGCCACTCGCAAAGTCGCCAATCCTATCTCTGATGCTTTGAAAAATCCCCTCTTGCGGCGATTTTTCGGAGAGGACGAGCAACCAATTGCTCAAGAACGTATTGAACGCGGTACAGGATCGGGATTTATTCTGAGCGAAGATGGAGAATTACTCACCAACGCTCATGTGGTAGCAGATACAGATACAGTACAAGTCACCCTCAAGGATGGTCGGAGTCTAGAGGGGAAGGTGATAGGAGTTGATTCGGTGACAGATGTAGCGGTGGTGAAAATAAAGGCTAATGATTTACCGACTGTGAAGCTGGGCAATTCGCAAAACTTAATACCAGGACAATGGGCGATCGCTATTGGCAATCCTCTAGGTTTAGATAATACTGTCACTATCGGCATCATCAGCGCTACAGATCGCACCAGCACTCAAGTCGGTGTCCCAGATAAGCGAGTCAGCTTTATTCAAACTGATGCCGCAATTAACCCCGGTAATTCTGGTGGTCCCTTGTTAAACGCCCAAGGCGAAGTGATTGGTGTTAACACTGCCATCCGCGCTGATGCCCAAGGACTCGGTTTCGCCATTCCCATTGAAACCGCCGCCCGCATTGCCAATGAACTTTTTACCAAAGGGCGTGCGGAACATCCCTTCTTGGGTATTGAAATGGCAGACCTTTCTCCCATCAAAAAACAACAGATTAATCAAGAAAACCAGCTCAACATTCAGCAGGAAGCTGGAATTGTGATTAAAGGAGTCACAGATGATTCCCCAGCCAAGCAAGGAGGACTGCTTCCTGGAGACGTGATTCAAAAAGTTAACGATAAACCAGTCAAAACTTCAGCCCAAGTTCAGAAACTGGTAGAGTCCAGCAATGTTGGAGATATTTTAGCGATCGAAGTCAACCGCAGCGGTAAAATTCAAACCTTCAAAGTACAATCAGGAGCTTATCCTGAAAGGAAGTAGCCAAAATAATTCATAATTGATAATTCGTAATTCGTAGTTGCAAGAAGCTGGCAGACCCGCTTTGGGCGTCGCTATCAGTGGAAGCTTGAATCTTTCCACACATGTCTTGTTAACCACTGAATTTTTAATTTAGTGTGGGCTGCTATACCCTTTTTGATTACGAATTACGAATTACGAATTACGAATTAGTACTTATTTGGTCAATAGTCCCAGAATGTTTGACTATTGACTATTGACCATTAGACAAATGCTCTAACTGCATTCTTTGTTCCATCTGGCGCAGAAAATACCCTGTCATCATGGCCGACGCCAGAAGCCCAGCTAAATTCTCCCGATCTGTTGTGATTTGCACGTTGAAATTTTCTGCCGGGAGCATTCCCACTAGCCCTTGGACATTTTGCGAGATAATTTGTTTAATTTCAGGGCTGGCGGACTGAGCAACCCTAGCTAAAACATCAGGAGACTGATGCTGTAGATATTTGAGCAACTGATTAGGGTATTCCTCAGAGTGGTCGGAAAGAAGTCGATTAGGGTGTTCCTCGGAGTTGTCATTTAAAAAGTCAGGATTAAACACCATTGGCAGTTTTATTTAGCTTAATTGCTAACTCTACTCTAAACCATAGTACAAGGGTAGCGCATTCACCAGAGGTATAAGTCAAGGAGAGGGAGTGGGGAATGGGGAATGGGGAATAATCAATAGTTCTTTTTTTCCTACCTCCCCTGCTCCCTCATCTCCCTAATCCCCCTCATCCCCCCACTCCCTACTCCCCACTCCCCACTCCCTTCATCTCTAGTTCTAGTTCTAGTTGTTCTTCCTTCTGGCTAGTGGAAAGTATCTGGGGGAGTTGTTCGATTTGGAAATACTGATGAAATTTTGGGGTTACTTGGAGTGAATATGAGCGAGAATAACTGTCTCGGCGCTTTCGGATAAAACCAAGTTCGACAAGTTCTGGAACGTGCTGATATACTCCTGAACCGCGCAGGTTAATCAAGTCGCTCTGGAGTATGGGACTATTAAGGGCGATCGCGGCCAAAGTCCGTAATGCACCTACACCCAATTCTACCGGTATCATAGTTTGCACCAGATCATGAAAGTCAGACCGTAGTTGCAAACTGTAACCATCTGGAGTTTCTACTACCTCTAGGGCGCTATCTCGGTGGGCATAGTTGTCCATTAGTTCAATTATGCCTTCTTTGACACTGGCGCGATCGCACGCGGCATACTCGGCGATTTCGCCGAGCGACAAGGGTTTACCTTTTAAATAGAGAATTGCTTCTATCTTCGTCGCTGTGGCTGTAATCATTTAGTTATTAGTCATTGGTCATTAGTCATTGGTCATTAGTACATGACAACTAACAATCAACAAGTGTCTGGCATTATATCGTAAATTGCCAAATTGGGCATTGGGCATTGGGGATTGGGCATGGGGCACTGGGCATGGGGCATTGGGCATGGGGCATGGGTTATTTATTCTCCTTGTCCCCTCATCTCCCCCTGCTTCCTCATCTCCCAGTCCCCAGTCCCTAGTCCCCAATCCCTCTACTTGTGAGAATAAATTCTGCGATCGCTAAATCTTGTGGAGTAGTGACTTTTAAATTTGTCTCTTCTCCCTCGACAATTCGCACTTCAATACCGCATTTTTCAAATAAAGCGGCGTCGTCAGTTACTTCCCAACCTTGACGGACGCCTTCAGCGTGGCACTGTTTCAACAACTTGACATCAAATCCTTGGGGAGTTTGTGCCGCCCACAATTGTCGTCTGTCGGGTGTTTTTTGAATTATGCCTTGTTCATCGACAACTTTGATCGTGTCTTTGACGGGTACAGCAGCAATTAAACCGGGACAGTGGCGAATGGCTTGGGCACAAGAGTTAAATAAATCTGGTGTAGCCAGGCATCTGGCCCCATCATGAATCAATACTTGTTCTGCGGCTACTGGCAGTGATTTTAAGCCATTGTAAACAGATTCTTGGCGGGTGGAGCCGCCTTGAATCAATTCCACTGGTTTAGTCAGCTTCAGATCGGCGATAATTGCGTTGAAGTCTGGCCAATCCGTAGGTTGGGAAATAATCCCGATCCAACTGATTGTACTGGCGGCTTCTGCGGCTAATAGAGTCCAGGCAATAATTGGTTGCGATCGCACTAAGAGCAGGAGTTTATTACGGTTACTCCCCATTCTTTTTCCGGTTCCCGCAGCTGGAATTAGTAAATACACAGAATTCCTCAATCTTTAAGCTATATATTTTCCCCTAAAATAGGGAGCGAGTAAGCGTCAATAAATATTATGCGAGTAGTAGCCCTTGTACCTGGCGGAATTGGCGACCAAATTCTCTTCTTTCCGACCTTAGATGATCTGAAGCGCAATTACCCTAACGCTCAGATAGATGTCGTTGTTGAACCCCGGTCAAAGGCTGCCTATCGAGTGAGCAAGTCAGTTCACGAGGTACTGGCCTTTGATTTTCAAGACCGTAACAGTCTGGCAGATTGGGGTAACTTGGTGGGGACAATTCGCGATCGCGAATACGATGTTGTCATTGCTGTTAAGCAAATTTGGTTGTTGGGTCTTTTACTCTGGTTGACGGGAATTCCCACACGCATTGGCTACCAAGGCAAAGGTTCGGTTTTTCTGACCCACGCTGTGCCATTCAAACCATCCCAGTATGCGGCGGCAGTATATCATGATTTGCTGCAACCATTAAGCATAAAAACCCCTGTCCCAGAGTTAGCTGTAAATGTGCCAAAACCAGATATTGACTGGGCAGAGAAGGAACAAAAACGCTTAGGGGTGCATGAAACAGGCTATATCTTGATTCATGGCGGTTCTGGCCAGTTATCCCAGGCTAAAGAACTGGATAAAATCTACCCTGTCGAGAAGTGGCACCAAATTATTCAAAGCTTCCAAGAGAAGCAACCGGATATGCCTGTGGTGGTCATTAAGGGACTTGACGATGAGCAATTTGTGCGATCGCTGCTGGGGTCTTCTCCAGATATCAAGGTGACTGCCCCAGATGATATTGGCAAGTTAACTGCTATAATTGCCGGGGCAAATCTGATGTTGTCTACTGATAGTGCAGCACTACAACTTAGTGTTGCAGTTCAAACCTATACTATTGCCCTATTTGGGCCCACTGCTCCAGCTAAGTTGTTGCCGAAAAATGATAAATTCCTGGCCATCGAATCCCCCACGGGAAAAACGGCAGATATTTCACCAAACGCAGTTTTGGAGAAGATTTGGGGTGGCTAAACCAGCAGTTTGTCCTAATTTCTGCAATCATTCTATTGGATATCCAATATAGTTATGCGTTTGTTGAATGACCGCAAAACCTGGATGTGACAGTTAGATTTTGCGGTTATTCAGAAGAAGAATACAGAATTCAGAATACAGAAGTCAGAATCAAGACGTTCTCTATGAGACGCTGCGCTATGCACTAGTCGCTTAACCTTCTTCTGAATTCTGGCTCCTGACAACTGAATTCTTATTAAAATATCTCAAAAAAAGCATCCTCTAATTCATAACCCAGCATTTGGGCCATAGACTTCAGCCGCGATAGGCTAGGGATATCGTGCTGTTTGAGCCAATCACCTAAAATAAAGATTTTGTGCATCAAAAAGATTTCTAAGGCTTCAGGATTGTACTGAATGCCTTCTTTGGAACTGAACTGGTGTGGTACAAGCATGGCACTATAACGAGCAAATTCTCCAGCTTTCCAATCTAATAAAAATGGTAGCCAGGGGTATTTGGCATCTAGGCGCACAAACCACAGGCGCACCTCTGGAATTTCTGAGAGTTCGCGTGGATCGCCAGGTTCGAGTTCATAATTGATATCAAAGCGTAGCTCCTGTTCATGGGTTGCGGCCCCATCTTGCAGCAATTGTTCAATCACCGTTGACGCAGGCGATAGATCCAGATTGTTAATTAAGTCATTATTGAGTGCGATCGCGATTGTTTTTGATTCAGCAGCCACTTTTTTGATGCTCAACTTTAGGATCGAGAATATACAGTAGCAGCTTTCAGGGATTGACGCTAGATTAACCTTTAGAAATAAACTAGGATTTATTAATACTTTTTTGCTTGATAATTGGTCAACCTACACAAGGTTTATAACAAGTTTGTCCTTCTCTAATTTATCGAACAGAATTCAGGAGTCAGGAGTCAGAATTCAGTTGGGTATTCTGACTCCTGAATTCTGGCTTGTGAATTCTTCTTCAATTGATACTTTTGCTTAGTTTCCGGTGGTTATAACAAATATACATCTGGTCGCTAGCCTTAATCTGAGCAGATGTCTATGCCTGCGGCTGGCTACGCCTACGCTACTCACGTACACCGGATATTTTTATAGTTAAATATTACTTTCGTAATTGCGATAAATACTCACAATTAACTTAGAAATTACTACACGATTCCCATGCTATGCCATTAGAATCAGCCTGCTTGGGAAAGGCAACGGCTGCCCCAAGGTGGACATTTACAGCAATTTTAAGTTAAAGTTGTAATGAGTTTGTTTTAGATTAAGGTCTGAAAAAGTAGCCATCAACAAGCAAAAAAATAAATCATTATTGCCACCTGTCACTTTTACAGCATCAGAAGCCAAAACACAAGTACAGGTATAACAGCGGTGTGCAATGTTATTGCATATATTAAATAACCAATAAAAATTGAAATGGGAAAATTCCCTCAACAGTTAACAAGCTGTAATATGCAAAAACAACCAATTTCTACAAAACCAATTCGTTCTCTAGAAGATGCGCTTGATCAGTGCCAAATCCTGGGTATGCGCGTCAGCCGTCAGCGTCGCTTTATTCTGGAATTACTTTGGCAAGCAAATGAACATCTTTCTGCTAGAGAGATTTATGATCGCTTGAACCAACAAGGTAAAGACATCGGTCATACCTCTGTTTATCAAAACTTAGAAGCATTATCTAGTCAAGGTATAATTGAGTGTATTGAACGCTGTGATGGGCGTTTGTACGGCAATATCAGTGACTCTCACAGTCATGTCAACTGTATAGATACAAATCAAATTCTTGATGTTCATGTAGAACTTCCAGAAGATTTGATCCGCAAAATTGAAGAACAAACAGGAGTGCGGATTACTGATTATAGTATTAACTTTTTTGGCTACCGTAACCCGCAAGAAAGCTAACAGTTATTGCATTGGGCATTGGGCATTGGGCATTGGGCATTGAGAAAGAGGAGGCAGAAGTTCTTTAATTTTGAATTTTGAATTTTGAATTGATTTGCTCCCCCTGCTCCTCATCCCCACTCCCCACTCCCCACTCCCTATTCCCCAATGGAGTTATTGCCAAAAACTGTCTCATCATCGACATCATCATCATATAAATCTACTGGTACAATTGTGCCTTCAGAGCTTTCAATTGATCCGATATCATTGAGCTTGCTCCAATTATTATCTGTGTTTATCGGAATTTGGACGGTATTTAAGTAGGGTTGCTGCGAGCGCAAATGTTTTAGTCCTTGAAACGACTCTTTGGAGAACAAAGCACCATTATCAGCAGCTAATTTTTTGTCAGCCTCAATGAGAATTGCATCCAATAAGCAGGCGTTGGTGAGATCCGTTGAATTAAGATTTGCCCCCATCAGGTTAGCTTGTTGGAGGTTTGCGCCTGTGAGGTTTGCCTGTTGGAGGTTTGCGCCTGCGAGGTTCGCCTGTTGAAGGTTTGCACCTGCGAGGTTCGCCTGTTGAAGGTTTGCACCTGCGAGATTCGCGCCGATTAACTCCGCATTGGCTAAGTTTGTCTGCTCAAGATTTACCCCAGTTAACATTACTTGCCACAAAAAGGCTCCCGATAAATTGAGTCCAGCCAGAGACTTGATTCGGGTTGCGAAGGCGCTTTTGTGCAAAAGGGTTGTTCTGGCAATTAGCGTACTTAAACCCTCTGGATTGAATTCTGTTAAATTGAGGGGATTGCCACAAGGCCAAAAAGGAATTTTTGTTTCTCGGTAGCAAGCACAAAGTAATAAAAATACATTCATTCCCACCGCAGCATTCACTTGCTCAACATTCACCGGGTTTTGCAGTGCATGGAAATGAGTCAAAGCTTTGTGAGCTATTCCTTCATCCAACCAAGAGCCTTGACAGTAACCACGCCAGAAAGACAAAAGCCGTTGAAACAAAACTTCAAAGGAAAACTTGTGCTTTTGCTCCCGGCGCAAAATTGCGATCGCCAGTTCTTCAATTTCCTGGCTAAGTATCCCATAACCCAGTAAATTGTAAATATGCTGGGCTACAACACTAGGAGAATCAAGCACAAAAGTCAGCGTACCATAAGCCTCATTTTGGCACTGAGTCAGTAATTTCAACTCAGCAGTCACAGCCTTAGCACAAAGAAATTCTCCTAACTTAACGTGCGAAAACTCAATTAAACTATTTTGCGCTACGCTTTCTAAATCTCGAATTTTAAAATAAAACCCTGGTAGAGTATTAAATTCACCAGCCAAATTAATTTGATGACGTTGTGAGTGTAAAATTTTCAGAGCGATCGCTTGCATTTCTTCAAGTAAATCTTGGGGATGACGATTAGCAAGTAAATTAGCGATCGCTTCTGGAGTCCGGTGGATGTGAGCTGATCCTGAGCGCAGCAGCATCGTTTTAATACCACCAATTAGTGGGTAGCCCAACAACCATCGACTCAGGCGATGATATATTTCCCATAACAGAGAAGACTTTGGGGTATTGGCAGCTAATTGCAAAACTTCATCATCTAGCAGCCCCTCGCGGTGTAAAATTCCCAATAAATGCAACATGAGGGGTTGACGAACAAGGGGAGATAATTCTCTGAATTTTGATTGGCTGGTAAATAAGCCTGACTTTTTTAAGAATGTAAAGAAATTTTGAGCGATCGCCAACGATTGTACTTTTGCCCACCGCTGAAACCATTCTTTGAGTTCTTGCACATCCAACGGTTGAATGATAATTCGCTTCAGTGGCAGTGGTATTTCTGGGGCGATTTCCTGTAATGTTGTTGATCGGCTCGTTAACACAATTTTGTGTCTATGCTGAGATTGAAAGTTCAGTAATTGCTGAATAAAAATTGCTTTTGCCCTTATCCCATGAGCAGAAGGGGGCAGTTCATCTAAACCATCCAGCAGCAACAGACAAGGGAGATTTTCTTGCTCTAACCAAGTTGAAAGATTAACACCAAAAGCAGAATTTAGAGTTTCGATTAAAGTTTTGCCATATTTTACATCCCGTAACCTAATTACTATAGGCATCCAAACAGGGTAAAATTCTTGTGCTATTTGTGCTGCCCAAAGTTGGCAAAAACTCGTTTTGCCATAGCCAGGTTCCGACTCAATGACAGCGATCGTTTCTAAATCAGCTAACTGTTGCTGTGCCCATGTTTTTAAATCAACTGGCTTAACAGTTTTTTTATCCTGCTCAAAAATACTTGCCTCTATTGGTAAGCCTTTTTGTGCAACATAGATATCCTTGAGGGCAAAGGATTCTATTAATAAAGGCATACTAAGGTTTTGAATCAAACTTGCACGGTAATGTTCTCGATGCAAATCAATTTTCTCAGCAGGTATAGAACCCACATCTGGGGTGAGCAAATTGGGAGATAATGAAATCCCTAAACGAAAAAATTTTTGCAGTTGAGCTAAAGGTGCAGCATTCTCGGTAACGACTACAAGTAAGTGGCCAGGAAGTGAGTTGAGCAAACGCTGTGTTAGGAGTTTAGCTTCAGTTTCCTCTGCACCATTGGCAACTAACCAAGCTATGGCAGCGTTATTTATTTGTTGCACAAGTAATGATTCGGCAACCAAAGACAGTGCTTGTTCAGCTTGAGTGTCAGTCAATTTACCTGGGCTGAGAGTTCTCAGTAATCCCTGTAGTTGTGAATCTTGGAGAACGAGTTTACCCACATCCTCTTTAAGTATTTGTGCCTTGATTGGTATACTTGCCCGGTCTAACCACGGTTTTTGCAGGCTTGCTTCCTGCTCTAGAATTGCTTGCAAAGCTTGGAGATAGGCAATTTGAAACGCCAGCCATGTCCCCTCGTTACGTTTTAACGGTTTTTTTTGGCTGAGGCTACGTAACAGGTTTTCTGTCAACTGGGAAATGACACTAATTTCTTCCCAAACAATCCCTAAAGGCAGTTCTAAAACCTCTACCAAGGTACAGATATCAAAAGGCATGAGGCTTTTGACTTCCATATCCTGAACAATCCGGTAGGCAATACCTGCCAATTGTCCCGATGAAAAGCCCCTGATTTGATTGATTGCGATGTAGCGTTCTGCCAACCAATGCCGAATACTCAAGTTCATTTAATTACACAGTGAAAGCTGCCTAAGGCAATTATGATCGATTTATCAGTTTGCGAAAACAGGTGACAATGGGGAAGACAAAGTTTTGTATCAAAGTTGTTTTTTGATTGGTAAAAAACAGTGCTTGTGTAATTGAGTAAACTATGAGCGATCGCCATCTAAAATTGTTGTTAATCGACCAAGACCCGATTTTTCGTCTGGGATTACGGGTAGCTCTGGAAGCAATCCCTAACCTGGAAGTAACAGGAGTGGTAGAAACTGATACTGCTGCCTTGCAGATTTTAGCAGAAATTGCCCAAGAAGACCCAAATCAGGTAAATTTGGTGGTTTTGGAATTCGGTAATGGTCGCTCCACCACTAGTCAACAGCTAGGTTTACAATTCTGCCGACAGCTCAGAGCCTTATATCCCAACCTGCCAATTTTGCTTCTCAGTTCTATTCAAGAACAAGGACTGCTATTGGCTGCAAAATCTGTTGGTATTAATGGCTACTGCCCCAAAGGTACACCACTTCCTGAATTAGTCGCCGCCATGCAAGAAGTTGCAGATGGTGGTTCCTATTGGTTCCGGGACATGGAAGCAATAATAACTCCCCACTCCCCACTCCCCACCCCCCACCCCCCACTCGCTTTTTTTAAACTACGAAATAATTTACGTTTGTCAGGAATTGCTTACATTGAAGCTACCCTAGCCGCAGTAACAGCACAATTACAAGTTCCCGGACTCCCAGTATTAGATCGAGCAATTCTAGCTGGGCAGAGGCGAGAACTCCTAGCAGCTCGTTGGTTGCTAAATCGGTTGTTGGTTTCATCACAAGAAAAGCAAGAGGAACATATTCCGGTTGCTGATGAGACATCTCTGGCTCCTTCGGTGAGTAGTGCCATTCAGCAAAGGCAAACTGTGTCACCTTTACTTAGTCCAGGAGCGCTACAATCTGCGTTGTTTGCGTCTTGCATTACCAAACTTCAATTTTCTTTACAGAATGTTACAGATATACCTTTAGAAATTGACATTTTTCGTGAAGATAAAAAACGAGAATTACTTTATATTATTCTGCAAAAATTGGCTGAACAGTTAGATGAACTGCGTGCTTCTCAAATCGATATAAATCAATTACATGAGGTAAAATTTAGCTTATTACGCGAGTTATGGCAAACAGCAATTATAGATTTTTTTGGAAAATTTTCTCGAATACAAATAGGAAATCAAAATATAGAAATTGTTAATTTATTACTGCAAAATACAGAAATCGTACAAAAAGATATTCTTAATAAAATTCCGCTAGTTTGCGAGTTTTATTCTTATCTACTATTTAAAACAGAATTGAACATTGATAATACCTCCTATCCAGTAGTAAGCAATGAAGCAAAATCCCAAGCATTAATGATTTTAGAGAACTTGTTGATTCAGGTAGCGAATGGGGTAGTGCAACCACTGCTAAATTCTTTAGCAGATGTAGAAGCGATTAAGCAAAATTTTTATGGGCGGCACTTTATTTCCACAAGAGAGATTGAGCGTTTTAGAAATGATTTGTCGTGGAAATATCGGTTAAAAAATTATATAGATGAGCCAAAAGCAGTTTTTGAAAGCCGCTACGATCTATTTGTAATAGTACCTCGTGGTATTGCCAATACTTCAGTTTATGCTCCTCGAAATCAGGAATTAGGAAAATTTTCTAATATTCCTTTATTAGTGACATTATTTCTAGAATTTAGTGATGCGATCGCACCACGTTTAAAATCACTAGTAGCTTTTGTAGGTAGCGGTATAGTCTTCATTCTCACCCAAATAATTGGTCGGGGATTAGGTTTAATAGGTCGTGGTATTCTTCAAGGTATTGGTAGTGTTTCGTTAATAGAAAAAAACTTGAAACGAAATAGCGATCGGACTAAGTGAGGGGGCAGGGAGTGAGAGGATGAGGGAGCAGGGGAGGCAGGGGAGGCAGAGGGGGAGATGAGAGGGACAAGGAAAGGAGAATAACCATGCCCAATGCCCAATGCCCAATGACAAATGACAAATAACAAATGACAAATGACAAATGATTTTATTGGGCTAGCAATTTCTTATATTTACGCTATCAGTTTGCTTGCCATTGGCGAGGGACTGCGTAGGCTTTTTGGTGTGAAGCCGGATTTGACCCGCAAGGTGATCCATGTTGGTGCAGGGATGTGGGTTTTCGGTGTTCTGCTACTGTTTAACCACTGGGAAATCGGAATTATACCTTTTGCCACCTTTATTGGACTCAACTACCTGTTTTACCGCTACCGAATCATCGGCGCAATGGATACCCAGGATAGCTCACCTGGTACAGTTTATTTTGCTATCTCAGTAACGCTGCTTTTCGGACTACTATGGCGACCAGACGGGCCAGTAGATAGCGTCCCAATCGCTGTTGCTGGGATAATGGCGATGACCTGGGGGGATGCACTAGCAGCATTAATCGGTAGACGCTTCGGGCAACATAAATACCAAGTGGGAAATTCTGTGCGTTCTTGGGAAGGTTCGGCAGCAATGTTTGTGGCGAGTACAGTGGTGATTTTTTTGGTGCTATTGCTGCTACCTGGTTCCTCACTTAGTCCCCTGGCTATGCCTTTAGGTTTAGGATGGGCCTTATTGACGGCGGTGGTAACTGCTACTTTCGCCACCTTAGCAGAGGCAGTCTCACCCCACGGTACAGATAACCTCAGCGTGCCTCTGGTAGCTGCGGGGGTAGTATGGATTATTGTGCAGGGTTTTTAAGGCACTGTTAATTACCTTGTTCCCAGTCTTCGACTGGGAATGTCTAGAACTTTGGCATTAACAAGATTGGCAAGATATAAAATTAGGGAGAAAAAGGAAATTTTCAGGCGATCGCTGCTTGCTTTTCTGTTTCCGCTGAGAGTGCTGTTTGTTTTTGTTGCTGATGCAGAGGAATTTCAATCCAAAACTTAGTGCCTTGGCCTAGTTCTGACTCACAACGCAAAACACCAGAGTGCTTCTGGACAATAATCTGATAGCTAATAGATAAACCTAAGCCTGTACCTTGACCAACAGGTTTAGTGGTGAAAAAGGGATCAAACAGCTTTTGCTTGGTCTGTTCAGTCATCCCTGACCCATTATCTGCAATTTCTACCACCACACGGTTATCGTTGGTAACGGCGGTACTAATGAGAATTTGAGCAGCATAAGTCTGAATTGATTGTGGCGATCGCGTAGTGCAGCTTGCTGTTCGCTCACAACTATAATTGTCTAAAGCATCAATTGCGTTATTAATAATGTTCATAAATACTTGATTTAACTGCCCAGGATAACACTCTACTAAAGGTAAATTGCCATACTCCTTAATTATCTCAATTGCTTGTTCTGAACTCATTTTGAGCCGATTCTGCAAAATCAGCAGTGTACTTTCAATCCCTTCGTGAATATCAACTTCTTTCATATCTGCTTCATCCAATCGGGAGAAGTTGCGTAAAGACAAAACAATTTCTTGAATTCTTTGCGCTCCTATTTTCATAGAAATCAGAGTTTTTGGTAAATCATCCAACACAAACTCTAAATCCATATCTTTAATTTTTTCTTGAATATTCTCTCCAGGCTCAGGAAAATTATCTTGATATAACCTGATTAACTCCAACACTTCTTGAGAATATTCATAAGCATGGATAATGTTACCGTAAATAAAACTAACCGGATTATTAATTTCATGTGCCACCCCAGCTACTAATTGACCCAAACTAGACATTTTCTCTGTTTGAATCAATTGTGATTGGGTATTTTGGAGTTCCATGAAAGTTTGCTGAAGTTCTAATTCTGCCTGTTTGCGTTCAGCAATTTCGACTTCCAGACGTTGATTCATCACAGTCAATTCTGTGTTTTTTAACAATGCTTCACGAGATTCTGTTAACTTCATTGCCATGTAGTTAAATGCTTTAGCCAAGTCTTCTATTTCATCATTTGTGCCAATATTTAAACGGTAGTTGAGATTTCCGGCGGCAATTTCTGCTGTGCCAACTTGTAACTTATGTAAATTTTTAATTGTTGGTCGCCAAATTAACCCAAATTTCCCAACGAATATAATAATAATCACACACACAACTCCAAATGAAATATTTCTCTGCACTTGGTGTAAACTTTCTAATTCTGCTTCAACAATAAGATTTTGCTGATAAGCACGTTCAACCATCTGAGATAGAAACAACTCAATATCTCGGTTAAAAGAATTAATCGCACGAAAATACTGCTGAGAATCTGCCAGATAGGTTGTAGTGGAATTTGATTTAGCTAGCTGATTTGTCATTTGTCTGAGAAATTGGTGACGGCGACGAATTACAGCAATTTCTGGAGTATTTTGCAGTAAAATTTCTAACCTATCTAGAAATTGGATAAACTGCGTTGAAGACTTTTCTATGTCTGTAAGTTCAGTTTTTAATAAAACCACATCTTTGAGTTTTATAATTTCCGACTTCAAAGCATTTTCTGCTTCTAATGCAACTTTGACTGTTTCTGCGCTTCGCTTGCTTTTCTCGCGAATGTTTTCTTTAACATGTTGAATGAGTATAGTGTTACCAACAAGGATGGCTATTATAAATCCAAAAGTGATAGCAGAAGCTGTAAAATACTTTGTAGAAATTTTCATTTTGCCAAAGTGGAAATTAAATTCAGTTCTTGACGGAGTTCTTGAATTGGTGCGTAATCGGAAGCAATAACTAGGGTATATCCGGCTGACTCGGTTCCGACAATATCTTCAATACCATCTGGGCTACTAATAAAAGCCTCTTTCAATTGTTGAATTAACGTAACTGCCTAGCTAGTAGTAATTGAGGCGAGAAAAACACAGACATTACCAAGT